>NZ_JBYIRM010000018.1:0-178306 GCF_057708105.1 Actinacidiphila sp. bgisy144
ATTCAGCCTCGGCCCCCGGTTTCGACCGGGGGCCGAGGCTTTTTGTGTTGGCCTTCGGAGGTGCCCAGCCTTGCGGCTGGGCACGCTCACTTCTCCGCAGCCTGTGCCAGTTCGATGTCCAGCGACTCACGGCGGATGCGCTGGTCGATATAGAGCAGCGTCACCGTGCCGGAGCTGATCGGCAGGGTGAGCGTGGAGCCGATGACAGCGCCGATGCCGTTGACGATGAGGAAAGTCCACCCCGGCGTGCTGCCGGAGTTGTAGAAGGACGAGAAGGACTCGTTCGTGGCGGAAGAGGACAGCGCTGTGAACGGCAGATCGATAATGGCCGAAGCGATGTAGGTGATCAGAACCGTCAGCAGCTCGATCCCGAGGACGCGCCACCAGGCGCCCCTGACGAGTTTCGCGGACCGCTTGATCGCGCCCACGACGCTCTGGTTCTCCAGCATGAGGGCTGTCGGGGAGAGGATCAGCAGAATCCAGAGCCAGACCAGCACCACCAAGCTGGCGCAGGCGCCGAGGACGGCGAGGGCGGCGCCGCCGTCCGAAGCGCCGGCCGCGGCGACGAGAATGCCCGGCAGGATGCCGACGGCCAGCACCGCGATATAGAGGAGGACGAGCAGGAGCGACAGACCCACGAGCCGTCCGGCCCGTGCCCGGGCCTCCCGCCATGCCTCGCCGACCGTCACCGGGCGGCCCAGGACCGCGCGGCTGGTGACCAGAGCCAGCATGGCCGTTGCGGTGAGTACACCGAGCGCGGCGACGACCACGGTGAGCCCGAGGCCGGCATAGGCGTCCCGCAAGGCGTGCAGGATGTCGTGCGCGCTCGGGTTGTCGCTATCCTCGAGCTTCTTGAGGCTGGTGTCGTCGGTGAAGAGGCCCTGGACCACGACGGCGATGGCCTGGGTGATGACCGCGACGGTCAGGGTGATGCCGAGGATGGCTCGCCAGTGGCGCCGGAGCGTTGTGACGGACCCGCCGATGATCTCGCCGATGTCGAGGGGCCGCAGCGGGATGACACCGGGCTGGGGTGCGGCCGGACGGTTCCAAGGACCTTGCTGCTGCCACCCGTTGGGAGGCTGCTGTGTTCCGTTGGGTGCGGGGGGTGCGCCCCAGCGCGGTCCGCCCTGAGACGGGGCCCGCGGAGCGCGCTCTCCTTGCGGTGGCGTCCAGCGGGCCCATCCGGAGGTGTCGGCCGGCGGCTGTTGCGTGGACCAGCCGGGAGACGGGGCGGGGTCGGGAGGGGTGCCGCCGTCCGGCTCGGGGGAGTCGGAGGGTCCGGGCGTCGTGGGGCCCGGAGAGTTGGTCATCGGGGGCTGCACCTCTTCGTGTTGCTCGGCTGGTTCAAACTGCCATCGTGCCATGGGCTGACGTGGGCGCGATCTGACAGGGCACACTGAGCGACATGGGTGATCACATCACGCGACCTGAGAACGGCTTTATTCCGGCGTTGCGGTGGGAGGAGCCGCCTGAGGGACCGGTGCTGATACTCCTCGACCAGACCCGACTCCCGCAGGAGGAAGTGGAGTTGGCCTGCACGGACGTGCAGGGGCTGGTGGCCGCGATCCGTTCCCTCGCTGTGCGCGGAGCGCCTGTGCTGGGCTTGGCGGGCGCGTACGGTGTCGCGTTGGCGGCCGCGCGCGGCTATGACGTGGAGGACGCGGCCGAACTGCTCGCGCAGGCACGTCCGACCGCGGTCAATCTGGGGTATGGAGTGCGGCGGGCGCTCGCGGCGTACCGGAGGGCCGACCCGGCGCATGCGGCGGCTGCCGCCCTGGCCGAGGCGCGGGCGCTGCACGCGGAGGACGCGGAGGCGAGCGCCGCCATGGCAGGGCACGGCATGCAGCTGCTGGCGGAGTTGCTGCCCGGCGGGGGGTACCGGGTGCTGACCCACTGCAACACGGGCGCTTTGGTGTCGGGTGGGCAGGGCACCGCGCTCGGTGTGGTGCTGGCCGCGCACCGGGCCGGCGAGCTGCGGCGGCTGTGGGTCGACGAGACGCGGCCGCTGCTCCAGGGTGCGCGGTTGACCGCCTACGAGGCGGCGCGGGCCGGGGCGCCGTACACCCTGCTCACCGACAATGCGGCGGGTTCGCTCTTCACCGCCGGCGAGGTCGACGCGGTGCTGGTGGGCGCGGACCGGATCGCGGCGGACGGGGCGACAGCGAACAAGGTGGGTACCTATCCGCTGTCGGTGCTGGCGCGCTACCACCATGTGCCGTTCATCGTGGTGGCGCCGACGACGACGATCGACCTGGAGACGCCGGACGGCGCGTCGATCGAGGTCGAGCAGCGGTCCGGCGCGGAAGTGACCGACCTCGCGCCCTCCCCGCTGGGTACCCAGGCGTACAACCCGGCGTTCGACGTGACACCGCCGGAGCTGATCACGGCGATCGTGACGGAGAACGGAGTGGTCTCGCCGGTGACGGCCGAGACGCTGGCGGCCGTCTGCCGGTAGGGTCGCCGCACAGCCGTGGCGCAAGTTGTCCACAGGCTGTCACAGGGGGACAGCGCAACTGCGCGCAACCGTGGAGAATGGTTGCGTAGCGTGACCTCGATCACCAAAGGTCACCGGTATCGATATGCAAATGGGATGATGGTCGGTATGAAGGGACGAGTCCTGGTCGTCGATGACGACACCGCGCTGTCAGAGATGCTTGGCATCGTGCTGCGCGGAGAGGGTTTCGAGCCGTCGTTCTGCGCTGACGGCGACAAGGCTCTCGCTGCTTTCCGGGAGGCCAAGCCGGATCTGGTGCTCCTGGATCTGATGCTGCCCGGCAGGGACGGCATTGATGTGTGCCGGCAGATCCGCGCGGAGTCCGGCGTGCCGATCGTGATGCTCACCGCGAAGAGCGACACGGTGGATGTGGTGGTCGGCCTGGAGTCCGGGGCGGACGACTACGTGATCAAGCCGTTCAAGCCCAAGGAGCTGGTGGCGCGGGTGCGGGCGCGGTTGCGCCGTGCCGAGGAGCCGACTCCTGAGCAGCTTGCGATCGGCGACCTGCTGATCGATGTCGCCGGACACTCGGTGAAGCGCGGCGGCCAGCCGATCGCGCTGACGCCGTTGGAGTTCGATCTGCTGGTCGCGTTGGCCCGCAAGCCGTGGCAGGTCTTCACGCGTGAGGTGCTGCTGGAGCAGGTCTGGGGCTACCGCCACGCCGCTGACACGCGTCTGGTGAATGTGCACGTGCAGCGGCTGCGGTCGAAGGTGGAGCAGGACCCCGAGCGCCCGGAGATCGTCGTGACCGTCCGCGGTGTCGGCTACAAGGCGGGACCTGGCTGACATGTGGGCGTCGTATGAGCGTGAGCGTCTGGAGAGCCGGCTGGCAGACCCCATGCAGGGGCTGCTGCCGGTGATCCGGTCGTTCGTGCGCTGGGCGCGGCGCCCGGTGCAGCCGGCGGTCCGGCTGTGGCGGCGCAATCTTCAGCTGCGCGTGGTCGCTTTCACGTTGCTGATGTCGGTGGGCGTGGTGCTGCTGCTCGGCTTCGTGGTCATCGGGCAGGTGCAGAACGGCCTGCTGGACGCGAAGGAGAAGGCGGCCACCAATCAGGCGACCGGTGGCTTCTCCATCGCGCAGGACATGGCGGACAAGGGCAGCCAGACCCAGCAGTCGTCCGGTTCGGGCTCCACCCAGGGGCGCGTCGATTCGGGGACGTGGCTGAACAGCCTGGTCGAGCAGTTCGCCAGCGGCGGCAAGGGCGTGTACTGGATCGTCGCGCTCAGTCCCGGGCGGGGCGACGACCCGCCCTTCGCCGGGGGCAGCCCCGGCAGTGTGCGCGGGCCGCGCGGTTCCGGCAGCATCCTGCCGGAGGAGAGCATTCCGAAGTCGTTGAGCGACGCGGTGCAGAGTCATCCCGGCGCGCTCAAGCAGTACACGATGGTCAAGACCGACGACGGTCACAAGCCGCGTCCGGCGCTCGCCGTCGGCAAGCGGCTGACGGACATCAACGGAAGCACCTACCAGCTGTATTACCTGTTCCCCTTCGACCAGGAGGAGAAGACCCTCGGGCTGGTCAAGGGGACGCTGGCGACCGCGGGCATATTCGTCGTGGTGCTGCTCGGTGCGATCGCCTGGCTGGTGACGCGGCAGGTGGTCACGCCGGTGCGGATGGCGGCCGGGATCGCCGAGCGGTTGGCGGCCGGGCGGCTCCAGGAGCGGATGCAGGTCACGGGGGAGGACGACATCGCCCGGCTCGGCGAGTCCTTCAACAAGATGGCGCAGAACCTCCAGGTCAAGATCCAGCAGTTGGAGGAGCTGTCGCGGATGCAGCGCCGCTTCGTCTCCGACGTGTCGCACGAGCTGCGGACGCCGCTGACGACGGTGCGGATGGCCGCCGACGTGATCCACGACGCGCGGACGGACTTCGACCCGGTCACGGCCCGCTCCGCCGAGTTGCTGCAGAACCAGTTGGACCGCTTCGAGTCGCTGCTGTCGGACCTGCTGGAGATCAGCAGGTTCGACGCCGGGGCCGCGGATCTCGCCGCCGAGCCGATAGACCTGCGGGACGTGGTGCGCCAGGTCGTCGACGCGGCCGAGCCGCTGGCCGAGCGCAAGGGCACCCGGGTGATCGTCCGGGGTGACACGCAGCCGGTGATAGCGGAGGCCGACGCCCGCCGGGTGGAGCGTGTGCTGCGCAACCTGGTGGTCAACGCGATCGAGCACGGCGAGGGCCATGACGTGGTGGTGCGGTTGGCGACGGCCGACGGTGCCGTCGCGGTGGCGGTGCGGGACTACGGCGTGGGCCTGAAGCCGGGTGAGGCGACCCGGGTCTTCAACCGCTTCTGGCGGGCCGATCCGGCGCGTGCGCGTACCACCGGCGGCACCGGGCTGGGCCTGTCCATCGCGGTGGAGGACGCCCGGCTGCACGGCGGCTGGCTCCAGGCGTGGGGCGAGCCGGGTGGCGGTTCGCAGTTCCGTATGACGCTTCCGCGCACCGCGGGGGACAGCCTGCGCGGTTCGCCGATCCCCTTGGAACCGGACGACTCGCGCCGCAACCGCGGGCTGAACTCCGCGGGGCTGTCGGCCAGGCCCGGGGTGCCGGTGCCCCGGACCGGAGCGCCCGGCGCTGCCTCCGGCGACGCGGCGCTGCGCCAGGCCGGTGCGCGCGGGCCGCAGCTGCCGTCCATGCCGCTGGTGCCGAAGGCGCCGTCCCGGCCGCCGACGGCGGACCCGGCGGCGCTCCCGGGCAGTGGGGCACGGGTGGTGGAGCGTAGGGACAACACGCGGGAGGACGACATCTGATGGGTGCGAAGGGGGGCGGCCGCCTTCGGCTGGTGCGGCACGCGCTGCTGCCGTTGTTCGCCGTGCTGCTGCTGGCCGGCTGCGCCTCGATGCCCAGCAGCGGCGAGGTGCGCAAGGTCAGCGAGGGCCAGCGCGCGGACTCGGACTCGCAGGTGCGGGTCTTCGGCATCGGGCCGAGCCCGGGTGAGAGCGCGTCCGACATCGTCAACGGCTTCCTGGAGGCGACCACCAGCAGCGAGTCGGACTTCGTCACCGCCAAGAGCTACCTGTCGAAGCAGGAGAAGAAGCGCTGGAAGCCGGACACCGGGATCACGGTGTTCTCCGGCGAGCTTGCCCCGCGCGAGGTGGGCGGCACCGGCCGCAAGGAGGGCTACACCACGGTCACGCTGTCGGCGACGAAGTCGGCGGTGGTGGACGCCAAGCACGCCTACGAGCCGGACCACGGCACGTTCAGCACGTCGTTCCACCTGGTGAAGGAGGACAACCAGTGGCGGATCGACGGCCTCGCGAACGGCCTGGTCCTGTCCGACCTGGACTTCCAGCGGATATACCACTCCGTGAACATGTACTACTTCGCGCGGCTCGGACCGGACGAGCACCCGGCGGGTGGGAGCAGCAACGCGACGCTGGTGGCCGACCCGGTGTATCTACGCATCCAGAACGACCCGCTGGTGTCGACCGTCTCGGCGCTGCTGGGCGGGCCCACCGACTGGCTGTCCCATGTGGTGACGACGGCGACGCCGGCCGGGACGCGGCTGGAGGACAAGGGACCTGATCACGGGGTCTCGGTGGACGACTCGCAGCGGCTCCAGGTCCGGCTGGGCAGCGCCGCCGACAAACTGCACGGGCAGCGCTGCACGCAACTGGCCGCGCAGCTGTTCGCGACCGTCCAGGCGCAGGCGTCCGCCCAGTTGGCGTCGGCCGAGGTGGACCACGCGGACGGGTCCACCGCGTGTGTGCTGCACAGCAGTGAGGCGCTCGGCTATGGCCCGGAGAACCTGGTCGGTTCCAGCCCGCGGCCGTACTTCATCGAGGCGGACAGTCAGCACCGGCTGCTGGAGTTGACCGACGACGGCAAGGGCAGCACCCCGAAGGCGACTCCGGTGCCGGGGCCGTTCGGCTCCAGCAAGGCGTATCTGGACTCGGTGGCGGTACGCCGTGACCAGGAGGTGGCCGCGGGGGTGCGCTCCGAGGGCCGCGATCTGGTGGTCGGTTCGCTGGTCACCGGGCAGGCCTTCGGCAAGGCGGTGGTGACCAGCAACGTCAAGGATGGGCTGAGCGCGCCGAGTTGGGACGGGTTCGACGACCTGTGGGTGGCCGACCGCGACCCCGACTCGCCGAAGCTGCTGGTGCTGCCCCATGGCACCGGCACACCGATCGAGGTGCCCGTGCCCGATCTCGACGGGCGTATTCAGTCGCTCCGGGTGGCCTCGGACGGGGTGCGGATCGCCCTGGTGGTGCAGCAGGGCAGCCAGACCCGCCTGATGCTCGGCCGGATCGTCCGTGAGGGCACCACGCAGCACCCGCAGTTCGCGGTGAACAGCCTGCGGCCCCTGACGCCGTCGGGGGAGAACATGACATCCGTGTCGTGGGCGGGTGCCAGCAAGCTCGTGGTGCTCGACACCGAGCCGGGCGGTGCCCAGCAGATCGAGTACATCAGCTCGGACGGCTCGGCCGGGTCCGCGCTCCAGGGCGTCAGCGAGGCCACGTCCGTCGCGTCCTCGGAGAACGCCGCGTCGCCGCTGCTGGCCTCGTACAACGGCAGGGTCTACGAGCTGCCGACGGATGCGAACTGGAAGCAGGTCTCACCGAAGGGCAGCGACCCCGTCTACCCCGGCTGACCTGCGCGATCAGTTGTCCACAGCCACGAACGAGTGACTGGCCGCGGGCGTGCCGCAGGGCGCAGAGTTGAGTCATGCGGGGCTGGTGGAGGGAGATCGCCGGGTTGGTCCTCCCGGTGGACTGCGCGGGCTGCGGGAGTCCGCGGACGGAGCTGTGCGGGCGGTGCCAGGGGTTGCTGGGCGGAGCGGCCACGGCACAGCGCGTGCGTCCGTCACCCGAACCACCAGGGCTGCCGCCGGTCTACGCGGCCGGCAGGTACGGGGACGAGGTGCGGGCCGTCGTCCTCGCGCACAAGGAGCGGGGCGCCCTGGGCCTCGCTCGGCCGCTGGGTGCGGCGCTGGCGGGAGCGGTCGTCCGGGCGACCGCTGCCACCGGCGCCCTGCCCGGCACCGCCGCCCCGCACGCGGTCGGCCACCGCTGGAATCCGCCCGGACGGGTTCCATCGGCAGCCGGCTCCGGTCACGGGTCCCGCTCCGGCCCGCGACCGGCCGCCAGCGGCCTGGAGGCGCCCCGTACCGCCCTGCGGGACGCCGCCGGGCCACTGGTACCGGCGGCACCGTGGTCGGCGCCACGGCCCCTGCCGCTGCTGCTTGTGGTGCCTGTGCCTTCGGCCCGCCGCGCGGTCGCCCAGCGGGGACACGACGCCACGGCCCGGATCGCCCGCGCGGCGGCCCGGGAGCTGCGGCGGCGGGGCGTGCCGGCTCGGGCGGCTGCCGTGCTCCGGCAGCGGAGGCCGGTGGCCGACCAGGCCGAACTGGGTGCGGACGGGAGGTTGGCGAACCTGTCGGGCGCGATAGCGGCCGTGGGAAGTGCCGTGCCGCTGCTGGCCGCGGCTCCCGTGGTGCTGGTCGACGACCTCATGACGACCGGCGCGTCACTCGCGGTGGCCGCGGGGGCGCTGGCCGCGGCCGGCGGCCGGGTCGTGGGTGCCGCCGTGGTTGCCGGACCGCACGATTCTCCGAACGACTGATTTACGTATCGGCGCAGGTGGTTGCCCTTGATATTCACCCGAACGGAGGTATGGCCGTGCTGAGGATGCCGAGGAGCGCACTCCGGGACTATGTTCGGGGGAGAAGGAAGCGAACACCGGGGGTGTTGATCTTCCCGGTGGGGCAGGAGGAGGTGAAAGCCGCAGCTTCGCGGTATCCGGAACTGCCCGGACGGCGAAGCGGCAGCTAACGCAGCGCCGGCCGGGACTGGCACCCGCGCCGGCCTCAGGGAGAGGGATTGCCCCTGGTCACGGGGGCGGTCCGGAACGGAGTTCTGCGTGGACATCGTCGTCAAAGGCCGCAAGACCGAGGTGCCCGAGAGGTTCCGGAAGCACGTGGCCGAGAAACTGGACAAGATCCAGAAGCTCGACGGCAAGGTGATCAGCCTCGACGTCGAGGTGTCCAAGGAGCTCAACCCCCGCCAGGCGGAGCACAGCGACCGGGTGGAGATCACGCTGAACACCCGCGGGCCCGTGGTGCGCGCGGAGGCAGCGGCAGCGGACCCGTACGCCGCGCTGGACGTGGCGGTGACGAAGCTGGAGGCGCGGCTGCGGAAGGCCGCCAGCAAGCGGCACACCCGCCGGGGCAACGGCCGCATTCCGGCCGCCGAAGTGGGTGACACGGTGCCGGGCGCCGCTCGGATCAACGGGGACGGCACGCTCGTGGCCGACCAGGAGGCCGACGGTGCGGCGACCACCACCATGGTCGCGTCGCTGGAGGTCCACGGCGAGGGTCCGCTCGTGGTCCGGGAGAAGACCCACGCCGCGGCGCCCATGGCCCTGGACCAGGCGCTCTACGAGATGGAGTTGGTCGGGCACGACTTCTATCTGTTCGTCGACAGCGAGTCCAAGCAGCCGAGCGTGGTCTACCGGCGGCAGGGCTATGACTACGGCGTGATCCACCTCAACACGGACGAGTCGGGGGCCGGATCGCCGGCGGGCGCCGGTGACGCGCTCAACCACGGCGCCTGAGCTTTCGGCCGGACCCGTTGGGGTCCGTGGGAAAAGGAGCGCCGCATGCCCCCGGCTTCGCGCCGGGGGCGTCGGCGCGCCAGGACGTGAAATGCTGGACCAGTGGTCAACTCTGGTCTGAGGGGGAGGAATTGATGCCGGACTTCGAGCACGGGGCGCCCGGTGAAGGGCGCCCGGTGCTGTACGGGGAACAGTCCGGTCCGCCGCGTGCGGAGCCGATTCGGGTTCTCGTCGTCGACGACCACGCGCTGTTCCGGCGGGGCCTGGAGATCGTGCTCGCGCAGGAGGAGGACATCCAGGTCATCGGGGAGGCCGGGGACGGCGCCGAGGCCGTGGAAAAGGCCGCCGACCTGCTGCCGGACATCGTGCTGATGGACGTCAGGATGCCGCGGCGCGGGGGGATCGAGGCGTGCACCTCGATCAAGGAAGTCGCGCCCAGCGCCAAGATCATCATGTTGACGATAAGCGATGAGGAAGCCGACCTCTACGAGGCGATCAAGGCCGGCGCGACGGGCTACCTGCTCAAGGAGATCTCCACCGACGAGGTGGCGACCGCGATCAGGGCGGTCGCCGACGGCCAGTCGCAGATCAGCCCGTCGATGGCGTCGAAGTTGCTGACCGAGTTCAAGTCGATGATCCAGCGGACGGACGAGAAGCGCTTGGTGCCGGCGCCCAAGCTCACCGACCGCGAGCTGGAGGTGCTCAAGCTGGTGGCCACCGGCTTGAACAACCGAGACATCGCCAAGGAACTGTTTATCAGCGAGAACACGGTGAAGAACCACGTCCGCAACATCCTGGAGAAGCTCCAGCTCCACTCCCGCATGGAGGCCGTGGTCTACGCGATGCGGGAGAAGATCCTGGAGATCCGCTAGTTCCCGGCCCCGCCCCGGCCCTCAGCCGGTGGTGTGGGCGAGGGCGGCGGTCAGGGGCGCACGCAGCGACTCGGGCAGGACGCGTTCGGCCCGGACCTGGGTGCAGCCGACCCAGCCGGCGGCCTCGGTGAGGGCGTCGGCCGCGGGCTGGACGGCCTTGGGGCCGTCGAGGGTGATCTGCCGGGCGACCAGGGTCCTGCCTTCCCGCGCGGGGTCGACCCGGCCCACCAGCCGTCCGCCGGCCAGCAGGGGCATCGCGAAGTAGCCGTGGACCCGCTTCGGCTTCGGGGTGTACGCCTCCAGGCGGTGGGTGAAGCCGAAGATCCGCTCGGTGCGGGGGCGGTCCCAGATCAGGGAGTCGAAGGGCGACAGCAGCGTGGTGCGGTGCCGGCCGCGCGGCGCGGTGGCGAGCGCGGCCGGGTCGGCCCAGGCTGGCTTGCCCCAGCCCTCGACCTCGACCGGGATCAGCCCGGTGGCGTCCAGCACCGCCGCGACCTGCTCGCCCTTGAGGCGGTGGTAGTCGGCCAGGTCCGCCCGGGTGGCGACCCCCATGGCGGCGCCCGCCTGCGCGACCAGGCGCCGTACGCACTCGGTGTCGTCGAGGTCGTCGTGCAGCAGGGTGTCCGGGACGGCGCGCTCGGCCAGGTCGTAGACGCGCTTCCAGCCGCGGCGCTGCGTGCAGACCACCTCGCCGGTGTCGAGCAGCCACTCCACGGCGATCTTCGTCTCGGACCAGTCCCACCACGGGCCGCCGTTCTTCGCGCCGCCCAGGTCGGTGGAGGTCAGTGGGCCGTCGACCTTCAGCCGGTCCAGCACGGCCGCGCAGGAGCGCTCGGCGTCCTCCAGGACGTGCCAGCGGTGGCCGCGGGCCCGGCGGGCGCGCCGCCGGAAGGCGAAGTGCGGCCACTCCTCGATCGGCAGGATGCAGGCGGCGTGCGACCAGTACTCGAAGGCGTGGCCGTCGGACCAGTACGCCGCCTCCACCGTGTCGCGGCCGACCGCGCCCAGGCGGGCGTACGGGATCAGCTCGTGCGACCGGGCGAGCACCGAGATGGTGTCGAGCTGGACCGCGCCGAGCGACCGCAGCACGCCCCGGGTGCCCGCCCGCCGGTCCGGCGCACCCAGGAAGCCCTGCGCCCGAAGGGCGATCCTGCGGGCTTCGTCGGCGGACAGCGTGTACTCGGGCGACGGCAGGAGAGTCATGACGGCCAGCGTAGAACCGGGCACTGACAGTCGGCCGTGGCCGGCGGGTTCACTCGTTCCGGCGACTTCGTTCCGCCGCGCCGCCGCACTGTCGCCACCTGCTGTCAGCCGCCGCCGTCAGCCGCCGTACGGCAGGTACTGCGCCTGGGAGGGGAGGGACCAGTCCGAGGGGAGCAGCGAGCCGCTCCAGGCGTCGCGCCGGGTGCCGTCGCGGACGACCATGGCCCGTACGGTGCCCTCCATCACGAAGCCCAGCTTCAGCGCGACCGCGCGGGACGCCTCGTTGCCGGCCTCGGCGAACCACTCCACGCGTTCGACGCCCAGGGCCTCGAACGCCCAGGAGCACACCGCCCGTGCCGCCTCCACGGTGTAGCCCTTGCCGCGCTGGTCCCGGGCCGTCCAGTAGCCCAGTTCGGCCGTGCGCTGCGGGGCGGCCAGGCGCTGGAGGCGTACCAGGCCCATCGAGCTGACCAGGGTGCCGTCGTCCCGTGTGAAGACGCCGAAGTTGTACATGGTGTCGTCGCGCCAGCCGTCCGCGCACACCACGTCGATGAAGTGGTCGGCGTGCCCGCGCGGATACGGAGCGGGAACGGTTGTCCACCGGGAGATCTCAGGGTCCTGACAGGCGGCGTACAGGGCGTCGCCGTCACGGGGCTCCAGTGCGCGCAGCACGAGCCGCTTTGTGGTGAGAACAGGTGTTTCCATACGGGCGTGCGCACCTTTCCTGCGGGCTTTCCGGCGCGGGGCCGGGCACCGCGTACGGCCGCATATCGGGCGGCGGGAGGACTGCGGCCGAGTATCGCGGACGCCCGGGACCGGGGGAAAACCGTTTTGCCGCCGCCGGGCCTCCCGGCCCGCTGGTGTCCTCGCTTACGATGGCCGTTGCAGCAGGGCCAGGCAGACCAGGACCCGCGCTGTGCCCCGCGCGGGAATTCGCGCCCGGCCCGACCGGCAAGGAGTCAGCCTACGTGTCCGTCATCAGCAAGATCATGCGTGCAGGTGAAGGCAAGATCCTGCGCAAGCTGCACCGCATCGCGGACCAGGTCAATTCCATCGAAGAGGACTTCGTCGAGCTCACCGACGCCGAGTTGCGGGCACTGACCGACGAATTCAAGCAGCGCCACGAGGACGGGGAGTCGCTGGACGATCTGATGCCCGAGGCGTTCGCCGCGGTGCGGGAGGCGGCCAAGCGCGTACTCGGCCAGCGCCACTACGACGTGCAGATCATGGGCGGCGCGGCCCTGCACCTCGGTTACGTCGCCGAGATGCGCACCGGTGAGGGCAAGACCCTGGTCGGCACCCTGCCCGCGTACCTCAACGCGATCTCCGGCAAGGGCGTCCACCTGATCACGGTCAACGACTACCTGGCCGAGCGCGACTCGGAGTGGATGGGCCGGGTGCACAAGTTCCTCGGCCTGAACGTGGGCTGCATCCTGGCGAACATGACGCCGGCGGAGCGCCGCGAGCAGTACAGCTGCGACATCACCTACGGCACCAACAACGAGTTCGGCTTCGACTACCTGCGCGACAACATGGCCTGGTCGAAGGAGGAACTGGTCCAGCGCGGCCACAACTTCGCGATCGTCGACGAGGTCGACTCGATCCTGGTGGACGAGGCCCGTACCCCGCTGATCATCTCCGGCCCGGCCGACCAGGCCACGAAGTGGTACAGCGACTTCGCCCGGCTGGTGCGCAGGCTCAACCGCGGCGAGGCCGGCAGCCTCGGCAAGGAGGAGACCGGCGACTACGACGTGGACGAGAAGAAGCGCACCGTCGCCATCCACGAGTCCGGGGTCGGCAAGGTCGAGGACTGGCTGGGCATCGACAACCTCTACGAGTCGGTGAACACCCCCCTCGTCGGCTACCTGAACAACGCCATCAAGGCCAAGGAGCTATACAAGAACGACAAGGACTACGTCGTCATCGACGGCGAGGTCATGATCGTCGACGAGCACACCGGCCGTATCCTCGCCGGCCGCCGCTACAACGAGGGCATGCACCAGGCGATCGAGGCGAAGGAAGGGGTGGACATCAAGGACGAGAACCAGACGCTCGCCACGATCACCCTCCAGAACTTCTTCCGCCTGTACGACAAGCTGAGCGGCATGACCGGTACGGCGATGACCGAGGCCGCCGAGTTCCACCAGATCTACAAGCTGGGCGTCGTGCCGATCCCGACCCACCGCCCGGTGCAGCGCGACGACAAGCCGGACCTGATCTACCGCACGGAGGAGGCGAAGTTCGCCGCCGTCGTGGAGGACATCGTCGAGAAGCACGAGAAGGGCCAGCCGGTGCTGGTCGGCACCGTCTCCGTCGAGAAGTCCGAGTACCTGTCCGCGCAACTGTCCAAGCGCGGCATCCCGCACGAGGTGCTCAACGCCAAGCAGCACGACCGGGAGGCGACGATCGTCGCCCAGGCCGGGCGCAAGGGCGCGGTCACCGTGGCCACCAACATGGCCGGCCGCGGCACCGACATCAAGCTCGGCGGCAACCCCGACGACCTGGCCGAGGCGGAGCTGCGCCAGCGTGGCCTGGACCCGGTCGAGCACGTCGAGGAGTGGGCCGCGGCCCTGCCGGAGGCGCTGGAGCGCGCCGAGGAGGCGGTCAAGGCCGAGTTCGAGGAGGTCAAGGACCTCGGCGGGCTCTATGTGCTGGGCACCGAGCGGCATGAGTCGCGCCGTATCGACAACCAGCTGCGCGGGCGCTCCGGCCGTCAGGGCGACCCGGGCGAGTCCCGGTTCTACCTGTCGCTCGGCGACGACCTGATGCGGCTGTTCAAGGCGCAGATGGTCGAGCGCGTGATGTCGATGGCCAACGTGCCCGACGACGTGCCGATCGAGAACAAGATGGTCACCCGGGCCATCGCGTCCGCCCAGTCGCAGGTCGAGCAGCAGAACTTCGAGATCCGCAAGAACGTCCTGAAGTACGACGAGGTGCTCAACCGCCAGCGCGAGGTGATCTACGGCGAGCGCCGCCGCGTCCTGGAGGGCGAGGACCTGCAGGAACAGGTCCAGCACTTCATGGACGACACCATCGACGCGTACATCGACGCCGAGACGCGCGAGGGCTTCGCCGAGGACTGGGACCTGGACCGGCTGTGGGGCGCCTTCAAGCAGCTCTACCCGGTGAAGGTCACCGTGGACGAGCTGGAGGAGGCGGCCGGCGACCGTGCGGGCATCACCGCCGAGTTCATCGCCGAGTCCGTCAAGGACGACATCCACGAGCAGTACACCGAGCGGGAGAAGCAGCTCACCGAGGACATCATGCGCGAGCTGGAGCGGCGCGTGGTGCTGTCGGTGCTGGACCGCAAGTGGCGTGAGCACCTCTACGAGATGGACTACCTCCAGGAGGGCATCGGGCTGCGCGCCATGGCGCAGCGCGACCCGCTGGTGGAGTACCAGCGCGAGGGCTTCGACATGTTCACCGCGATGATGGACGGCATCAAGGAGGAGTCCGTCGGCTACCTGTTCAACCTGGAGGTCCAGGTGGAGCAGCAGGTCGAGGAGGTGCCGGTGGCGGACGAGGTGCAGGACGCGCCGCCGTCGCTGGTCAAGCAGCCCGAGATCCGCGCCAAGGGCCTGGAGGCGCCCAAGCGGGCCGACCGGCTGCACTTCTCCGCGCCGTCGGTCGACGGTGAGGGCGGCGTCGTGGAGGGCGAGTTCGAGGAGGCCGCGGTCTCCGGTGGCTCCGCCGGCTCGTCCGGTGACGAGGAGGCGGCCAGCACCCGCGCGGAGCGCCGCAAGGCCGCCAAGGGCGGTCGCCGCCGCAAGAAGTAGGCGGTGGGGCCGCCGCGGGCGGCGTCAGGGCAGTACCGGCTCGGGGCCGGACCGGCAGCAGCGGTCCGGCCCCGAGCCGTTCGCCGGGTGAGGCCCTTGCGGCGCGGCCGTGCCGGTCAGCGCGCGGCCACGTCGGTGCAGCGCCAGCGGGCGCGGCCGTAGCCGGGGCCGGAGTCGGCGGTGCCGGGCTCGAGGCGGAAGGCGATCGCCCGGATCACGTCGTCGTCCAGGGCGACCACCGCGGTCACCTCCAGCGCGCCGTTCGCGGTCGCGAAGACCCGGCAGCGGCACACGTACGGGGTGCGGCCGTGGACCCGCCGCCGCCAGTCCGCGCGTTCGGCGTGCAGCATCCACAGCCGCTGGTAGGCCTCGTCCCTGACCCGGCCCGCCAGGGAGGTCAGCGGGCGGCGGCCGGTGAGGACGTCGAGCAGCCGTCCGGCGAACCACAGGTGCGGTGGCAGGGCGCGGGGTACGTACCTGGGCCGGGTGGCGGGGCGGCGCGGGTCGGTACGGCGCGGGGGTGCGGTGCCCGCGGCGGGCCGGCGGCCCGGGTGCGGTGGCGCGGGGCGTGGTGCGACCGGGTGGGGAGCGGCGTGCGGTGTCGCGCGGGCGTCCTGGCGGGTGGCGGCGGGGCGGGCGTGTTTCGGGCGGGCGGTGCCGCGGGCGCCGGGGCGGTTCGAGGGTGTGCTGCGCATGGTGGTTCCCCAAAGATCGTTTGCGGTGTCGATGGGGCCGGTTGTAGGGGGCGGGGCCGGTCGCGGGCAAGCAGCCGGGCGGCCGTCCGGGGTGAATCCGGCGGTCGGGCCGGATTCACCTGTGAAGGTGGTGGCGGCCGTATGCTTCACGCCATGCGCGTCTACATTCCCACCACCCTCGCCGGGCTCGCCGAGGCGTACAAGGCGGGCGAGCTGGGCCCGGCGCCGCTGGACGCCTTCGCGGTCACGCCGGGCCTGCGCGAGTGGTACGTCTCCGACGACATCGAGGAACTGGAGTACGCGGCGCTGACCCGTGCCGCCCAGAGTTCCCTGCGGCTGCTGGCCGCGCGGCCCGAACTACCGCGCCGGCGCGTGGTCGTGGCGGTGGACGTGGCCGATGGCGCGGTGCGCCACGACCCCGACCGCGGTCTGGACCCGGCCTCGCTCGGCGAGGTGCGGCTGACCGGGGTGGTGCGGCTCGCCGAGGCCGCGGCGGTGCATGTGGACGCCGACGACGCCGAATCCGACGTGCGGGCCGCGGCCGACGCGGTGGGCGCGGTGGACGCCGGGGACCAGGACGCACAGTTCACCGTCGACGGTGCCGAGGATCACGAGCTGCTGTGGTATGCGACACAGGAGATTCCCCACCTGATCGGCTGACCCCGTGCGGAAGTTGTCCACAGGCCGGAAACGGGCTGTCGCCCTGCGCGAGTAACGTTCGTGCTGTGAACGCGCACCTCGTATGGGACTGGAACGGAACCCTCTTCAACGACATCGAAGCGGTGGTCGGGGCGACCAACGCCTCGTTCGCCGAACTCGGCCTGCCCCTGGTCACCGCCGAGCGGTACCGCGAGCTGTACTGCGTTCCCGTGCCGCGCTTCTACGAACGGCTGCTGGGCCGGCAGCCGTCCGCGGAGGAGTGGGCCGTGATGGACGCGAACTTCGACCGGCACTACCTGCGGCTGGCCGAGCAGTGCAGCCTCGCCGAAGGGGCGGCCGAACTGCTCGCGGCCCGCCACACCTCGGGCCTGACCCAGTCGCTGTGCTCGCTCGCCACCACCCGGCAGCTGCTGCCGTTCGTCACCGCGCACGGCATCGCCGAGCGCTTCCAGCGGATCGACGGCCGCAGCGGAGCGTTGAGTGACGGCAAGTCGGCCCAGATGGCCCGGCACCTGGCCGCGCTCGACGGCCTCGACGGCCGCCCCGTGGTGGTCATCGGCGACGCTCTGGACGACGCGGCGGCCGCCGCCCATGTGGGTGCGTTCGCCGTGCTGTACACCGGCGGTTCACACAGTCGTGCGAGCCTGGAGACGGCCGGGGTCCCGGTGGTCGACAGCCTCGCCGAGGCCGTCGCCCACGCCGAGCGAATAACGGGCTGACCTGGGCGGGAACCCGGTTTCTGTCCAATCGGGCCAAAGGTGAGCGGTGCATTTGTACGAAGACGGCGCATGACAGCCACCCCGGCCGGGACGATAGCCTGGCGGGCGTGATCACTGTTGATCCGTGCTCCGGGGGCATGTCGTGCTGACGGGCACGACGAGCCACCTTTCCGGCATAGCGTCGTCCCGTAGCGGAAACCCCGCGTCGCGGTACGTCGTGCCACCAACCGACGTCACGCAATGGCGCGCGACAGGAGTCAGAGGACATGCAGACCAAGCTGGACGAGGCAAAGGCGGCGCTTCTCGAACGGGCGGCTCTGGCAGGTGAGAGCAGCTCGGCCGGAGGACCGCCCGGCCAGGGTCTCGACGCGCAGGCGCTGACCGCGTTCCTCCAGCGCTACTACCTGCACAGCGCGCCGGAGGACCTGATCGACCGCGACCCGGTCGACGTCTACGGCGCCGCGGTGTCGCACCACCGCCTCGCGGAGAACCGCCCGCAGGGCACCGCCAACCTCCGGGTGCACACCCCCACGGTGGAGCAGAACGGCTGGCAGTGCAGCCACACCGTGGTCGAGGTCGTCACCGACGACATGCCGTTCCTGGTGGACTCGGTCACCAACGCGCTGACCCAGGCGAACCGGGCCATCCACGTGGTCGTCCACCCGCAGTTCCACGTCCGGCGCGACGTCGCGGGCAAGCTCATCGAGGTCCTCGGGTACGCCCCGCAGACCGAGGGCGAACCGCTGCCGCACGACGTCCTGGTGGAGTCCTGGATCCACGTCGAGATCGACCGGGAGACCGATCGGGACGACATCAAGGAGATCACCGCCGATCTGCGCCGCGTGCTGTCCGACGTGCGCGAGTCCGTCGAGGACTGGACGAAGATGCGGCAGGCGGCGCTGACCATCGCCGACGAACTGGCCGCCGCCCCGCCGCCGCTGCCGGAGCAGGAGTCCAGCGAGGCGTGGGAGCTGATGCGCTGGCTCGCCGACGACCACTTCACCTTCCTCGGTTACCGCGAGTACGAACTCACCACCGACACCGGTGACGGCGCCGAGGGCACCGGTGAGGACGTGCTCGTCGCCGTGCCCGGCACGGGCCTGGGCATCCTGCGCTCCGACCCGCAGCACCCGCACGACGACGGCACCCACCCCGGGCACCCGGGCCACCCGGCCTCGCCGTCCTTCAGCCGACTGCCCGCCGACGCCCGCAAGAAGGCCCGCGAGCACCGGCTGCTGGTCCTCACCAAGGCCAACAGCCGCTCCACGGTGCACCGCCCGTCGTACCTGGACTACATCGGGGTCAAGAAGTTCGACGCCGAGGGCAATGTGATCGGCGAGCGGCGCTTCCTCGGGCTGTTCTCCTCCAGTGCCTACACCGAGTCGGTCCGCCGGGTGCCGGTGGTCCGCCGCAAGGTCCAGGAGGTCCTGGAGAGCTCCGGCTACCAGGCCGGCAGCCACGACGGCCGCGACCTGCTCCAGATCCTGGAGACCTACCCGCGCGACGAGCTGTTCCAGACCGGCGTCGAGGAGCTGCGCTCCACCGTCACCAGCGTGCTGTACCTCCAGGAGCGCCGCAAGCTCCGCCTCTACCTGCGGCAGGACGAGTACGGCCGGTACTACTCCGCGCTGGTCTACCTGCCCCGCGACCGCTACACCACCGCGGTGCGGCTGCGCCTGACCCACATCCTCCAGGAGGAACTGGGCGGCCGCAGCGTCGACTTCACCGCATGGAACACCGAGTCGGTGCTCTCCCGGCTGCACTTCGTGATCCGCGTCGACCCCGGCAACCGGCTCCCCGAACTCGACGAGTCCGACGCCGAGCGGATCGAGAACCGGCTCGCCGCGGCCGCCCGCTCCTGGGCCGACGGCTTCGCCGAGGCGCTCAACGCCGAGTGCGGCGAGGAACGCGCCGCCGAACTCGCCCGGCGCTACGCCGACGCCTTCCCCGACGGCTACCGGGCGGACTTCGCGCCGCGGGCCGCCGTCGCGGACCTCCAGCACATCGAGAGCCTGACCGAGGACGACTTCACCCTCTCGCTGTACGAACCGGTCTCCGCCGCCCCCGAGGAGCGCCGCTTCAAGATCTACCGCACCGGCGCCCCGGTTTCGCTGTCCGCGGTGCTCCCGGTGCTCCAGCGGCTCGGCGTCGAGGTCGTCGACGAGCGCCCCTACGAGCTGCGCCGCGCCGACAACTCCCGGGCCTGGGTCTACGACTTCGGGCTGCGCCTGGACCCCGCGCTCGGCGACCTCGGGGACGACGCGCGCGAGCGGTTCCAGGAGGCGTTCGCCGCGACCTGGACCGACCGGGCCGAGAACGACGGCTTCAACTCGCTGGTGCTGCGCGCCGGGCTGGACTGGCGGCAGGCGATGGTGCTGCGCGCCTACGCGAAGTACCTGCGGCAGGCCGGTTCGACCTTCAGCCAGGACTACATGGAGGACACCCTCCGCACGAACGTCCACACCACCCGGCTGCTGGTCAACCTCTTCCAGGCCCGGCTGTCGCCCGACCACCAGAAGGCCGGCCGGGAGCTGACCGACGGCATCCTGGAGGAGCTGGAGGGCGCCCTCGACCAGGTCGCCAGCCTCGACGAGGACCGCATCCTGCGCTCCTTCCTCACCCTGATCAAGGCCACGCTGCGCACCAACTACTTCCAGCGCGGCTCGGACGGCAAGCCGCACCCCTACCTGTCGATCAAGTTCGACCCGCAGGCGGTGCCCGACCTGCCCGCGCCCCGCCCGGCGTTCGAGATCTGGGTCTACAGCCCCCGGGTGGAGGGCGTGCACCTGCGGTTCGGGAAGGTCGCACGCGGCGGGCTGCGCTGGTCCGACCGCCGTGAGGACTTCCGCACCGAGGTGCTGGGCCTGGTCAAGGCCCAGATGGTGAAGAACACGGTGATCGTGCCGGTGGGCGCGAAGGGCGGTTTCGTCGGCAAGCGGCTGCCGGACCCGGCCGCCGACCGCGACGCGTGGATGGCCGAGGGCATCGCCTCGTACCGGACGTTCATCTCCGGGCTGCTCGACATCACCGACAACCTGGTCGGCGGCGAGGTGGTCCCGCCGCAGGACGTGGTCCGGCACGACGAGGACGACACCTACCTGGTGGTGGCGGCGGACAAGGGCACCGCGTCCTTCTCCGACATCGCCAACGAGGTCGCCGTCTCGTACGGGTTCTGGCTCGGCGACGCCTTCGCGTCGGGCGGCTCGGTCGGCTACGACCACAAGAAGATGGCCATCACCTCCTCCGGCGCCTGGGAGTCGGTGAAGCGGCACTTCCGGGAGACCGGCCACAACACGCAGGAAGAGGACTTCACCGTCGTCGGCATCGGCGACATGTCCGGTGACGTCTTCGGCAACGGCATGCTGCTGTCGGAGCACATCCGGCTGGTGGCCGCCTTCGACCACCGCCACATCTTCCTCGACCCGAACCCGGACGCGGCGACCTCCTACGCCGAGCGGCGCCGGATGTTCGAACTGCCGCGCTCCTCCTGGGCCGACTACGACTCCTCGCTGATCTCGCCCGGCGGCGGCATCTACCCGCGCACCGCCAAGGCGATCCCGGTCAGCGCGGCCGTCCGCGCCGCGCTCGGCATCGCGTCCTCGGCGGCGAAGCTCACCCCGGCCGAGCTGATGAAGGCGATCCTGAAGGCCCCGGTCGACCTGCTGTGGAACGGCGGCATCGGCACGTACGTCAAGGCGTCCACCGAGACGCAGGCGGACGTCGGCGACAAGGCCAACGACGCGATCCGGATCGACGGCGCCGACCTGCGCGTGAAGGTCGTCGGCGAGGGCGGCAACCTGGGCTTCACCCAGCTCGGCCGGATCGAGTTCGCCCGGTCCGGCGGCCCCGACGGCAGCGGCGGCCGGATCAACACCGACGCGATCGACAACAGCGCGGGCGTGGACGCCTCCGACCACGAGGTCAACATCAAGGTGCTGCTCAACCGCACCGTCGCCGACGGCGACATGACGGTCAAGCAGCGCAACGCGCTGCTCGCCGAGATGACCCATGACGTCGGCAACCTGGTGCTGCGCAACAACTACGCACAGAACGTCGCGCTGGCCAACAGCATGGCGCAGACCAGCAGCCTGCTCCACGCGCACCAGCGGTTCATGCGGCGCCTGGCACGGGAGGGCCGGCTGGACCGGGCGCTGGAGTTCCTGCCCACCGACCGGCAGATCCGCGAGCGGTCGGCGGCCGGCACCGGCCTGACCCAGCCGGAGATGGCCGTCATCCTCGCCTACGCGAAGATCACGGTGGCCGACGAGCTGATCCACACCGATCTGCCCGACGACCCGTATCTGCGGTCCCTGCTGCACGCGTACTTCCCGGCGGCCCTGCGGGAGCGGTTCGCCCAGCAGATCGACCACCACGCGCTGCACCGCGAGATCGTCACCACCGTGCTGGTCAACGACACGGTGAACACCGGCGGCACCACGTTCCTGCACCGGTTCCGGGAGGAGATCGGCGCGACCACCGAGGAGATCGTGCGGGCGCACACGGCGGCCCGGGCGATCTTCGACCTCAACGCGATCTGGGACGCGGTCGAGGCGCTGGACAACACCGTCGCGGCCGATGTGCAGACCCGGATCAGGCTGCACTCGCGGCGGCTGGTCGAGCGCGGCACCCGCTGGCTGCTCAACAACCGGATGCAGCCGCTCCAGATCGCCGAGACCATCGAGTTCTTCGGGGAGGGCGTCACCGCGGTCTGGTCGAAGCTGCCGCAGCTGCTGTGCGGGGCGGACCGGGAGTGGTACGCCGGGCTGCACGACGAGCTGACGGCCGCCGGGGTGCCGGAGGAGCTGGCGACGCGGGTCGCGGGGTTCTCGTCGGCGTTCCCGGCGCTGGACATCGTGGACGTGGCGCGCCGGGCCGGCAAGGAGCCGCTGGACGTCGCCGAGATCTACTTCGACCTCGCCGACCGGTTGGGCATCACCCAACTGCTCAACCGGATCATCCAGTTGCCGCGGGACGACCGCTGGCAGTCGATGGCGCGGGCCGCGATCCGCGAGGACCTGTTCGCGGCGCACGCGGCGCTCACCGCCGACGTGCTCAGCGCGGGCGAGGCCGGCGCCACCCCGGAGGAGCGTTACAAGGCGTGGGAGGAGCGCAACTCCGGCCTGGTCAACCGGGCCAGGACCACGCTGGAGGAGATCCAGGGCTCCGAGGAGTTCGACCTGGCGAGCCTGTCGGTGGCGATGCGGACCTTCCGTACGCTGCTGCGCACCCACCACTGAGCACCGCCCGCACCACTCGCACCGCCAGCACCACCCGCACAGAGCGGTGCTGAGCAAGGAGCGGGCGCCCGCCGCACCGGCGGGCCCCCGCCCCCGAAGGACCGCGGTCTCACCGGCTCGGCATCTTCCACAAGGTGAGCTTGCCGGTGTACACGGGCGTCTTGTAGTAGTTCTCGCTCGGGGTGGTGCCGGTGATCAGCCACATCGCCAGGTGCCCGGAGCTGGTCACGGTGCACAGCCGGTCGCCGGTCCTGATCAGCGGGTCGTCGCCGGCCAGGTCCTGCCCGCCGACCTGGCCCGGCAGCGGGTTGGCCTCGGCGGCTTCCCGGCAGTCGGTGGGGGAGGCGCTGGTGGACTTGCCGGTGGGCGTGTTGAAGGTCAGGTAGTCGTCGCTGTAGCTCAGCTCGACCTGGCTGCTGGGCAGGCTGTCCTTCGGGTCGACCAGCGGGGTGTCGAGGTCGACGTCCGGGCCGGGGTCGATGGAGTTGGGCGGGCGGACGGTCAGTGAGCGGTCCTTGAAGATCACCTGGTAGCTGCCGTCGGCCGCCGCGTCGCCGGTGGTGGCGGTGGCGGTGTCCGTGCCGGTCGGTGCGGCGGTGCCGGGGGTGCTGGGCGTGCCGCCGGTCGACGTGCCGCCGATGGCCGCGGCCGGTGCCGGGGTGCTCTGCTGGGGGCCGGCATCGGAGTGGCCGTCGCCGCTGGTGGAGCGGGTGATGGCGTAGGTGAGGGTGACCGCGAGGACCAGGGCGAGCACGCCGCCGCCGACGACCAGCAGCTTGTGGGTGCCGCCGCCGGGTGTGGGGATCGGCTGGGGCTCGTTCTCGGGGGGCGGTGGGCCGTAACCGGTCGGGAGCGGCCCGGCGGGTGCGCCGGTGGGCGGGGCGAACGCGTTCGGGTGCTGCCCGGGCGGCGGCCCCGCGGGGTATCCGGTGGCCGGCGCGAACCCGGGCGGGTCCGGCATCGTGGGCCCGGACCCGGACCCGGAACCAGCGATGGAACCGGCCCCGGGGGCGGGTTCGGGCTGGGGCGGCTGCTTCGCGGCGGCCTCCCGCCGTACGATCTCGGCCGCGATCGGCTGCGGCAGCCATCCGGCGAAGTCCCGCAGCGACCGGCCGGCGGCGCGCGTGCACAGCTCGGCCAGTTCCGCGGGGGAGGGGCGCACCGCGGGGTCGGCGGTGAGGCAGCGGGTCAGCACCGGCCGCAGCGCGTCGGGGTAGCCGGACAGGTCGGGCGGTCGTATGGAGGTGTTGGCGATCTTCGTGGCGAGCGTGATGGCGCCCGCCTCGCCGTACGGATGGCGGCCCGTGGCGGCGACGGCGGCGATCAGGCCGAGCGAGAACAGGTCGGTGGCGGGGGTGAGTTCGTGGCCGTTCGCGTGCTCGGGGGACATGTACTGCGGGGTGCCGATCAGCCCGCCGCTGCGGGTGAGCTGCGTGGAGTCCGCGGCCCGGGCGATGCCGAAGTCGATCACCCATGGCCCGCCGGCGGCCAGCAGCACATTGCTGGGCTTGAGGTCGCGGTGGATGATCCCGGCCGCGTGCACGGCGCGCAGCGCCTCCGCGGCGCAGCCGACGAGTTGGAGCACGGTGGGCACCGGCAGCGCGCCGTACCGGGACAGCGCCTCGTCCAGGGGCAGCCCGGGGACGAAGGTGGTGGCCAGCCACGGCTGGTCGCCGGTGGTGTCGTGGTCGACGACCGGCACCACGTGGTAGCCCTGCACCTGGCGGGCGGCCCGCACCTCCTGCTGGAAGCGGCGCCGGAACTCCTCGTCGCGGGCGTACTCGCGGCGGATCAGCTTCAGCGCGACCGGCTGGCCGCCGCGGGTGTGCGAGAGGTAGACGGTGCCCATGCCGCCCTCGCCGATCCGGGCGAGGAGCCGGTAGCCGGCCTGCTCGCGCGGGTCCTGGGGGCCCAGCGGACGCAACTGGCCGCCGTGGTGGGCGTTTCCGCCGCGGTAGCCGGGTCCGTCGCCGTATGTGCGTCCGTCGTCGTGGCCGTCGATGTCGGGCACCCCCCTCGGATAGGTCCAAACGGCCCGATGGTACCCAGGGGGCCCGCCCCGGCACCGGTCCGGTCGTCAACTCGTGTACGGATCAGGGCACTTCGGTGACGCCGGAGGCGGAAAGGGCGGTATGACGGCGCTCGGGGGGCCGGGCACGGACACGGCGGCGCCCGTCCACCCGCCGTACCGGGCGGGTGAACGGGCGCCGTGACAGCGCTACTTGACCGCCCCGGCCATCACGCCGGAGACGAACTGCCGCTGGAACGCGAAGAACACGATCAGCGGGACCACCATCGACAGGAAGGCGCCGGGGGCCAGGATGTCGATGTTGTCGCTGAACTGCCGGACCTGCTGCTGGAGGGCGACCGTGATCGGTTGCGAGTCGCTGTTGGCGAAGATCAGCGCCACCAGCATGTCGTTCCACACCCACAGGAACTGGAAGATGCCGAGCGACGCGATCGCCGGGCCGCCCAGCGGCATGATCACCCGTACGAACAGCCGCAGTTCGCCGGCGCCGTCCAGCCGCGCCGCCTCCAGCAGCTCGCGGGGGATCTCCGCGAAGAAGTTCCGCAGCAGGAAGATCGCGAACGGCAGCCCGAAGGCGGTGTGGAAGAGCACCACCCCGGAGATGTCGCCGAAGATCCCGATCTTCCCGAAGAGCTTCGCCACCGGGACCAGCGCCACCTGCACCGGCACCACGAGCATCGCCACCACGCCGATGAACCACCAGTCCCGGCCGGGGAACTCCATCCACGCGAAGGCGTAGCCGGCCAGCGAGCCGATCACCACGACCAGCACGGTGGCCGGCACGGTGATCAGCACGGTGTTCCACAGCGAGCTGGTGATGGCGTGGTTGTCCAGCAGGGAGCGGTAGTTGGTGACCGTGAGCTGGGTCGGCGAGGTGAAGACCTTCCACCAGCCGCTGGCCGCGATGTCCTGCCGGCTGCGCAGACTGGACAGCAGCAGCCCGACGGTGGGCATCAGCCAGAACAGCGCCACCACCAGCAGCACCAGCCGGAGCAGGCCGCCGCTCGCCCCGGCGGCCAGCCGTGCCCCGATCCCGCGCCGACCGGCCCCCGCACCGGCGCCGGCGCCGGCACTCGTACCGGCCCCCGCACCCTTGTCCGCACCGGCGCCGACCCCCGCGACCGCACCAGCGCCAGCACCGGCACCGGCACCGGCACCCGCACTCATACCCGCATCCGCGCTCATCGCCGTCCCTCCCTGCGCAGCCGCCGGATGTTGAAGACCATGACCGGCAGCACCAGCAGCAGCAGGATCACGCCGATCGCGCTGCCGACGCCCAGGTCGTTGCCGCCGCCGAAGGACGACAGGTAGAGCTGGAGCGCGAGCACGTTCGCGTTCGACTGGGTGTTGCCCGGCGCGATGATGTACACGAGGTCGAAGATCTTCAGCACGTTGATCATCAGCGTCACCATCACCACCACCAGCACGGGGGCCAGCAGCGGCACGGTGATCCGGCGGAAGACCTGCCACTCGCCCGCGCCGTCCACCCGGGCCTGCTCCAGCAGTTCACGCGGCACCCCGGCAAGTCCCGCCGCGATCAGCACCATGGCGAAGCCGGCCCACATCCACACGTAGGAGCCGATGATCGACGGGGTGACCAGGTCCGGGCCGAGCCAGTTGATGCCGTTGTACTTGCCGGAGAAGTTCGATGCGGGCAACCGCAGTTGGGCGCCCGCCGCCTTCGCGGGCAGCGCGTAGGTGCCGTCCTTTCCGGAGGTCGCCGAGGCGATCACCTTGCCGTCCTTGACCGCCTGCACCTTCACCCCGGACAGCGCCTTCTCGCCCGGGTCGATGACATCGGGCTTGCCGGTGCCGCCGGGCCGGAAGTCCAGCCACACGGTGCCGGTGACATGGCCGGGCTGCGTCGCCGCCGGCTTGGCCTGCCGCGCCCCGGAGGGCAGTTCGGTCTGCGGGATGCCGACCAGCGGCAGGTCCGCCGACGTGCCGACGCGCGCGGTGGACGTCGAGGTGAACGACCCGCCCGCGGTCGGCTTCAGGTCGCTGTCCGGCCGCGGCCGCGCCCCCGGGTAGGCGGAGTTGCTGGTGAACGTGTCGTGCACGGCCACCACCACCGCGTTCGCCACCCCGCGCGACGGGTCCTGCTCGTAGACCAGCCGGAAGATGATGCCCGCGGCCAGCATCGAGATGGCCATCGGCATGAAGATGACCAGCTTGAACGCGGTGCTCCAGCGCACCCGTTCGGTGAGCACCGCGAAGACCAGGCCCAGCGCGGTCGCCACGGTGGGCGCCACCACCACCCAGATCGCGTTGTTGCGGACCGCGGTGAGGATGCCGTGGTCGGTGAAGACCGTACGGAAGTTCTTCAGCCCGACGAACGAGTCGCCGCTGGCGTCGAAGAGACTGCGGTAGACGGTGTAGCCGATCGGATACGCCACCAGCGCGCCCAGCAGGACGAGCGCCGGCAGCAGGAACAGCGCGACGATCCACGGGCGGGTGCCCATGACGCTGCGGAACCGGCCGGGGCGCCGACCGGAACCGGGCCCCTCGGCCGGCCCGTCGACGAAATTCCCGGGTCCTTGGGCGGAGTCGGGCCCGGCCGGGCGGGGGACGGCACCGAAGCCGCCCCCCGCCCCGACCGGACCGCCCGCCCCTGGCACAGAGGCGTCAGCCATCCGGCCTCAGCTCCCGTACGCCTTGGCCGCGTCCGACTCCAACTTCGCCTGCGCGCCGGCCACATCGGACGGCTTGCTGAGGAAGTCCTGGAGGTCCTTCCACTCGCCCTGGCCCTTGGTGCCGCCGAAGGCCGCCGGAGCCTGGTCCGACATGTCGAACCGGAAGTCGTCACCGGAGGCGATCAGCGCCTGGGCGATGGTGCGCTCGGTCGCGTCCGGGTACGCCGAGAACGGCAGCGCCTTGTTCGGCGAGAGGTAACCGCCGCTGGACGCCCAGATCTTGGCCGCGTCGGTGGACGCCACATAGGTGAGCAGCGCCTGCGCGCCCGCGTTGTCCTTCAGCGCCACGCCGACGTCGCCGCCGCTGACCACCGGCGCCTTGCCGCTGCCGACGGCCGGGAACGGGAACACCTTCGCGTCCGTGCCGACCTTCGCCTTGGTGTTGGCGGTGATGAACGACGCCACGAAGTCGGCCTCGTAGACCATCGCGGCCTTCGGCGGGTTGCTGCTGAACACCTGCGTCACCGACTTCGGGAAGTCGTCGGCGAGCGCGGTGGACGTGCCGCCGGCGACCAGGTCCTTGTTGCCGAAGAGCTGCGCGAGCGTGGTCAGCGCGGTCTTCACCGACGGGTCGGTCCACTTGATCTTGTGCGCGGTCAGCGCGTCGTACTTCGCCGGACCGGCCTGCGAGAGGTAGATGTTCTCGAACCAGTCGGTGAGGGTCCAGCCGTCCGCGCCGCCGATGGACACCGCCGGGGTGCCGGACTCGTAGACGGTCTCGGCGGTCTTCAGGAACTCCGCCCAGGTCTTCGGCACGGTCGCGCCCGCGTTGCTGAAGGCCGATGTGTTGTACCAGATCAGCGACTTGTTGGCGACCTTGGCGTAGACGCCGTACTGCTTGCCCTTCCAAGCGCCCAGGTCCTGCCAGCCCTTGGAGTAGTTCTTGCTCAACTGCGCCTGTGCGCCCGCGCCGAGCGGCTTCAGCCAGCCCTTGTCGGCGAACTGGTGCAGGACGCCGGGCTGGGCGAGGAACGCCACGTCCGGCGGGGCACCGCCCTCGATCTTCGTGCCCAGGAAGGTCGACTGGCTGTCCCCGGTCGGTACGAAGGTGGACTTCGCGCCGGTCAGCTTGTCGAACTGGTCCAGCACCTTCTGGAAGGCCTTCTGCTCCGGACCGGTCCACACCGCCGCGACCTCGAGCTTCTGCCCGTGCAGGTCCGGCAGGTTCAACTCGCTCCCGTCGGACCCGTTGCTCCCCGAAGAGGAGGCCGACGACGTGCTCTTGGAGCTGTCCTTCTTGTCGCTGCCCCCGCCGCAGGCCGCGGTGGTGAGCGCGAGCGCGGACACGGTCACCGCAGCGAGCGCGATGCGCGCGGTCCCCCGCGTTCTCCGTCGTGCGTCGTTGGTGCTTTTGCGCCGTAAGGTACGCATGTCGTCATCCCCTCAGTCCCGTTGGCGACTGTCCTACGCCCGGCGCGACGGCGCTCGCAAGGCCGTGTCGGAGCCTGCGGGGGTCATTGTGACGATGCCGTGATCTTGAACTCAATCCTTCGGTACGGAAACGGACGGACCGTCAGGTCCGGGCGCAAAGCGGCGCCGAACGGCCCGACCGGGGACCGCTGGGCGCCCTCGAGGGCCCAGCGCCCCGATCAGACGAGCGGCTTCGTCGGCGCCGCCGGGGCGCCGCCCGACGCACCCGCGCTGCCCGACGCACCCGCACCCGCACCGGCACCGGCGGACGCCGCCGCGCCGCGCGGCCCGGACTCGTCGGCCGGCGACTCGGCGGCGCGTTGCAGCGCACTGGCCAGCAGCGCCAAGTCGGTGGGCCCGTTGCCGAGTTCACGCACCTGGCGGCGCGCCGGCGGGTCGCCCATCCGCTCCCACTCCAACGGCACCACGGTCGGCCGCAGCGTCGCCGTACGCGGGATGCGCGCGCTGACCCGGGCGGCCTGGAACGGCGTCACCGCGCCGCCCGGCCGCCGCAGGTAACCGCGCCCGGGCACCGCTTCGTCCAGCCCCGCCGGGTCCTCCACGTGCACCAGCAGCGCGGCCGACTCCGGGTCCGCGGTCCGCAGCGCGATCCGCAGCCGGGCCCGCTCGTCGGCCTCGGTGCCCGCGGTCCGCTCGGGCCGCCCGGTCGCGGCGACCAGGTGCACCCCGAGCCGCTCGCCGTCCCGCGCCACCGCTTCCAGGGCCCGCACCACGCTGCCCGCGGACGGCCGCCCCGGACTGCCGAGCCCCGGCGCCACGAGCGCGTCGAAGTCGTCCACGACCACGACCAGGCGCGGCAGTACGGGTACGGGTACGGGCACGGCTTGCGCGCCGCCGCCCTCACCCGAACGTGAACCCGCACGCGTTCCCGCACCCGTTCCCGCACCCGAGCCCGTACGCCCGCCCGACCCGCGCCCGCCCTGGTGCGGCACCGTACCCGCCACCGCGCCCCGGGCGCTGTGCCACGCCGCGAAGTCCTCGCCCCCCAGCACCTCCGCGCGCCGCTTCAGCTCCCCGCTCAGCGCCTGCGCGAACTCCCGCATCCGGGTCGGGTCCGACGCGACCAGGTGCGTGGAGACGTGCGGCAGGTCCGCGCAGGACGCCAGCCCCTCACCGCGCTCCGCCCCCGCCCCGTCCACCAGCACCAGCGCCAGCCGGTCCGGCCGGTCGGCCGCGGCCAGCGCCGCCACCACCGAGCGCAGCAGCTCCGTCTTGCCGCTGCCCGCGGCGCCCCCGAGCATCAGGTGCGGCCCCTCGGCCACCAGGTCCACGGCCACCCGGCCGCCCGCCCCCGCCCCGATCACCGCGGTCGCCCCCGACGCGGCACCGGGCGCCTCGGCCCACCGCGCCGCGATCCGGGCCGGCGTCGCGATCGCCAGGTCCAGCTCGTCCAGCAGCCGTACGGCGCCCGGCAGCACATGCCGTGAGGGCACGTCCACCGACCCCGCGTCGGCCTCTCGCAGCGGCGCGAGCGCCCGGGCGAAGTGCTCCGCCCATGCCGCGGACACCGCGTCCAGCACGATCACGCCGTCCACCGGCTCCGCCGGATACGTCCCCGCACCCGCCGCGGCGCCGTCGTACGCGCCCGGGGCCGGCTGGAGGCGCAGCGTGGTCGCCACGTCGCCGGAGACGTGGGCCACCAGACCGCCCTGCACGGGCGGGCGTTCGCCGGTCTCGGCGAGGCACAGCAGATGGACGCCGGCCGACGGGCCGGCCACGGCTATCCGGCCCAGCGCGTCGCGCAGCGCCTGCGAGCCGGGGTCGCCGTCGAGGACGACCAGGGTGTACGGGCCGTCGTGGCGCGCCGCCGCCGCGGCGACTGCGGCCGGGGGAGCGGTCGCCCAACCGGGCCCGAGCGGGCCCGACTCCAGCCGCCGCACCAGCTCGGCGGCGCGTGCCTCGGCCTGGTCGCGGTCGAAGGCGAGCAGCAGCCGGCAGTCCTGGCCGTGCGCGGGGCGCAGGTGCGGCAGCCAGTTCAGCCAGGACCACTCCTCGGTGCGCTCGTCCGCGCCGCGCGTGCGGTCCGCGCTGACCAGCACCACTTCCAGCGTGGCCGGGGAGTGCAGCGCGCACAGCTGTGCGAGCACCGCCCTCGCCAGCCCGGCCAGCCGCGGCCGGGGCCCGGCCAGGGTCAGCGCGGACCCGCCCGGGGCCCGCAGGTCCACGGTGTACGGGGCGCCGCGCAGCAGCCCGCCGTCCGGCGCCGCCAGATCGGCGGTGCCCAGGCGTACGGTCAGCGCGTCCGGGTGGGCGTGGCCGCGCTCCCACAGCCGCCGGCCCGGGCCGAGCGCGGTCAGCAGGACCGCCGCCGGGTCGGGCCAGCGCTCGCGCAGCGCCTCCGCGGCGGCCGGGTCGTCGGCGGCGGGGAGTGGGTCGGCCGCGGCGTCCTCGGGTGCCGGGCGGGCGCCCGCCAGCCGCCGTGCCCAGGCGCCTATCGCGCCGACGACCCCGGCCCGCGCCGGTTCGTCGAGGTCGCGGCGGTTGCGTTCGCCGGTCGGGCGCCGGGAGCTGTCCGCGGCGGGCGGCTCGGCCGGCGGCCACTCGGCTTCCGTCGGGGTGCCGAGGCGCAGGCCCACCCCGTGGGTGCCGTCCGCGCCGTGGCGTTCCTCGCGGCCGGTGTCCTCGTACGGTCCCGCGGACGCTCCCGGGGCCGGGGCCGGGGCCGTGGTCGGTGCCGGGCCCGGGTCGGCGGCCGCGGGGGTGTACGGGCCGCTGCCGTACGCGGTGGCGCCGTCGGGCTCCGCGGCGCTCTCCGGTGCGGCCGCGCCGCGCGGGGAGACCCGCAGGTGCCCCTCGCCGTCGGGGGCTGTCGCCAGCGGCGCGGGGGCGGCCGGGCGCGGCGGGGTGACGCTGAGCGTGGACTCGCCGATCCGCAGCAGCGCGCCGGGCGCGAACGGCAGCGGGTCGACGCCCACCGGGCGCCCGGACAGCACGGTGCCGTTGGTCGAGCCGAGGTCGGCGACGGTGACCGCGCCGTCGGAGCCCACCGCGATCTCGCAGTGCAGGCGGGAGACGTCGGGGTCGTCGAGGGGGACGTCCGCGTCCGCGGAGCGGCCCACCGCCGCCTGGCCGCCCTGGAGCAAGTGCACGCCGCCCGCGTCGGGGCCGCCCACCACGTGCAGCGCGGCGAGGTCCGCCGGCGGCCGCCCGTACTGGCCGAAACGGCCGTACTGGCCGTGGTCGCCATGCTGCTCCGCGGGGGCGTGCAGGGAGATCAGCGCGCCGTCCACGAGGGGCGGGGCGCCGAGGACCGCGGTCGGGGCCAGCCGTCCGCTGCCCGCGTACAGCGCGACCGGGGCGGCGGAGGAGCGGCCCCCGGGCTGGCCCGAGCCGGCCGCCGAGGCCAGCGCGCCGGCCACGGCGCCCAAGGTGGTGCCCGCGGGTGCCGTCACCAGCACGTCGCAGCCGCGAGCTGCCCGGCCGCTGCCGCGCGGCCCGAGGACGGTCAGCCGGATCTGCATCTCGTCCGCGGTCCCTTCTGCTCTGATCCGCCCGTGGCCCGCGCCCCCGTCCGGGAACGTCCTCCCCCGGCGCGGGGCGGGCCGCGACCCGACACCTACGAGTCACTGCGTGCGGCTGCTACTGACTTGGCCGCGCGGCGACTTGACCCATGCATCCTCCCACCCCCTGTGCCGGGCCCGCACCGCCCCTCCGCGCCTCGCGGTGCCCCGTGGCCGCGCGCCGGCTTCCCGCCACGGGGGTGCCTGCCGGTTCCCGGCCGCGGGCCGGTCGGTGGCCGGTCGCGCAGTTCCCCGCGCGCCTGGGTCGGTGGTTCTTGCGGTGGGTGTTCGGCTGCGGGTGCCTGGGTGGCTTGGGGCGCGGTTTCCCGCGCCCCCCTGCGTACGTGCGGGTGCTGCGCAGCGCACAGCGTTCGGAGGCAACCGGGGGAGCTGGGGTGGCGTCTGGAAGGGAATCCGGCACCGTGGGGCGGCAGGCTCTACGCTGGGCCGGAGCCGGGAAGACGAAGGACCATCACGCAGGGAGCGCATGACGTGCGGCCGGTAGGCAGCAAATACCTCCTGGAGGAGCCGCTCGGACGGGGCGCCACGGGGACCGTCTGGCGTGCCCGGGTGCGCGACGACGAGGGTACGCAGGTGGCGGTCAAGGTCCTCAAGGAGGAGCTGGCCGGGGACCCGGACGTGGTGATGCGCTTCCTGCGCGAGCGCTCCGCCCTGCTCAGGCTCCGCCACCCGCACATCGTGCGGGTCCGCGACCTTGTCGTGGAGGGCGACCTGCTCGCCCTGGTCATGGACCTGATCGACGGCCCGGACCTGCACCGCTACCTGCGGGAGAACGGCCCGTTCAGCCCGATCGGCACCGCCCTGCTGACCGCGGCCGTCGCGGACGCGCTGGCCGCCAGCCACGCGGACGGCATCGTGCACCGCGACCTGAAGCCCGCCAACGTGCTACTCGCCACCGCCACCGGCGAGGACGGCGCCGAGACGATGCACCCGATGCTCACCGACTTCGGCATCGCCCGGCTGGCCGACTCCCCGGGGGTGACCCGCACCGAGGAGTTCGTGGGCACCCCGGCGTACGTCGCGCCGGAGTCCGCGCAGGGCCGCCCGCAGACCTCGGCGGTCGACGTGTACGGCGCCGGCGTGCTGATGTACGAGCTGGTCACCGGGCACGCCCCGTTCCGCGGCGAGTCCGCGCTGGAGGTGCTGCGCGCCCACATGGCCGACCAGCCCGAGCGGCCCCGCACCGTACCGGAGCCGCTGTGGACGGTCATCGAGCGCTGCCTCCGCAAGGACCCCGCGCAGCGGCCCAGCGCGGAGAACCTGGCGCGGGCGCTGCGGGTGGTCGCCGCGGGCGTGGGCGTGCACGCCAGCCCGGCGCAGGCCGAGGCCGCGCTCGGGGTGGGCGCGCTGCTCGGGCCGGACGTCGACCCCGCGCCGGTGCCGGGCACCGGCGACGCCGAGCCCACCCAGGTGCTGCCGGCCGGCAGCGCCGCCTACGACCCGAACGCCACGACCGGTGTGCTCCCCTCGGACCGCTTCCAGGGCGCGGTGACCGCCGCGACCGCCGCCGACGCCGCGAACGCCGCCGACGGCACCCGGGTGCTGCCCACCGCCGAGGCGCAGGGCCCGCCGCAGGCGCAGGGCCCGCACCCGTGGGAGTCCCAGCTCAACGCCGCCCGGCACCGCAACGAGCAGACCGAGGTCAGCCGGGTCCCCCCGGAGATGGACCCGCTCTACCGCCGCCCGGTCCGCCGCGCCCAGCCGCAGCAGCAGCCCGCGCAGCCGCCGCAGCAGTACGACGGCGGCCGGCCGTATCCGCGGCAGCAGCCCCCGCAGTCCCCGCAGCCCCAGCAGCAGCGCTACCAGCCGCCGCCGCAGAACTACGAGCCCCAGCGGTACGAACCGCAGCGCCCGCCGGCCACCGCGCCGCGCGAGCCGCGGCAGCCGCGGCGCAGCGCCAACCCGATGAAGATCCCGGGCCTGGGCTGCCTGAAGGGCTGCCTGATGGTGATCCTGGTGCTGGTGGTCATCTTCGTCGTGGTCTGGTACACGACCCCGCTGCCGGACTGGGTGAACAGCACCCGCAACCTGTGGGACGCGACGTCGAGCTGGGTGCACAGCGCCTGGGACAAGGTCGCCGCGATCACCGGTGACTCCGGCGGCGGCTCGGGCAGCAACTGACACGGCGGCCGATGCCGCGTCAGGTGGCCGTACACCCCGATATGCGGGCCGGGTTGGGGATTTGTCGACTTCCAGAGGGTGATTTCTCCGGCAGAACGGTTCCTCACTGCCCGGGGGCGTCCCGAACTGCCGCCGAGCCGCGTAGCTTTGTCGCCAACACGAGCCATCACGCGGTGCCGCACGGCGTCCCGGCCCCACCTGACGCCCTCGGCGGGCGGCGCCGCGACGGACCGTCGGAGGAGTCGGAGCAGTCTTGGCCAGGAAGATCGGCAGCCGGTACACCGCCCACCAGGTGCTGGGGCGCGGTTCGGCGGGCACCGTGTGGCTCGGCGAGGGTCCCGAGGGCCCGGTCGCCATCAAGCTGCTGCGCGAGGACCTCGCCTCCGACCAGGACCTGGTGGGCCGCTTCGTGCAGGAGCGCACCGCGCTGCTGTCGCTGGACGACCCGCACATCGTCGGCATCCGCGACCTCGTGGTCGACGGCACCGACCTCGCGCTGGTGATGGACCTGGTACGCGGCACCGACCTGCGCTCCCGGCTGGAGCGCGAGCGCCGGATGCTGCCCGAGGCGGCCGTGGCGATCGCCGCCGACGTCGCCGACGGCCTGGCCGCCGCCCACGCCGGCGGCGTGGTGCACCGCGACGTCAAGCCCGAGAACGTACTGCTCGACTCGGCCGCGGCGGCCGGCCCCGGCGGCGCCCCGCCCGCGCTGCTCACCGACTTCGGCATCGCCCGCCTCGTGGACACCCCGCGCCGCACCCGCGCGACCCGGATCATCGGCACCCCCGACTACCTCGCCCCCGAGATCATCGAGGGCCTGCCGCCGCGCGCCTCCGTGGACATCTACGCCCTGGCCACGGTGCTCTACGAACTCCTCGCCGGCTTCACGCCGTTCGGCGGCGGCCACCCCGGCGCCGTGCTGCGCCGGCACGTCACCGAGGCCGTACAGCCGCTGCCCGGGCTGGTCCCGGAGCTGTGGCAGATCCTCGCGCAGTGCCTGGCCAAGGCCCCCGCGTCCCGGCTGAAGGCGGGGGAGCTCGCCGAGCGGCTGCGGGAGCTGCTGCCGGAGCTGGCCGGGCTGCCCGCCCTGGACGTGGCCGCGCCCGGCGCCGGCGGCGAGCCGGAGCCCGCGGGCGGGGTGTACGACGACGCCGACGAGCCCGCCGGTTTCGGCGCCGACCGCGAACCGGCACGGCCCGCGGCGGGCACCGGCGACCGCAGGCGCGGCGCGGTGCCGTTGGTGCGCGGTACCGCCCCGGACTCCAGCCGCGACACCCACACCAGCATCAAGCTGCCCACCGCCGAGGAACTGGCGGGCTTCGCCGCCGAGGCCGCGCGTACCGGCCGGGACGGGCGGCCCGAGAGACCCGGCGGCGCGGACCCGGCGGCAGGCACCGGCGGCGGGAATCCCGCCGGGAAGTCCGCCGGCAAGGACACCTCCCGGGGCCGCGCCTCCGCCCCCGACCGCCCCGCCAGCCCCCGCCACCGCTCGGTCTCCGACGCCGTGCGCCAGCGGCGGATCAAGTTGGCCGCGGCCGCCGCGGCCGCGCTCGCCGTCGCCGGGCTGGGCGGCTGGGGCATCGCCTCCGCCGGGTCCCCCGACCACGGCCACTCCGGCTCCGGCGGCACCTCCCGCGACGACGAGGCCCCCTCGGCCGGTACCGGTCAGGGCACCGACCCGGCCCACGACACCAGCGCCGCCCACAGCGCCACGGCCGCCCCGACCGGGGGCGCCGACTCCCCGCAGGGCCGCACCGGCGCCCCGGTCGACCTGCCGAAGTGGTCCGCCTTCCATGACGCGCCCGCCGCCGGGGTGCCGCTCACCGGCGGCCCCCGGGTGCTCGTCGAGGGCGGCCACACCTACGTCTTCGCCCGCGGCACCGACAAGAACATCTGGTACGTGGTGCGGGACGGCTCGGGCTACGGCCCGTGGCACAAGCTCACCGGGATCAGCGTCCAGGCCGACCCGGCCGTGGTGTCCGCGAAGTCCGGGTCGGTCGACCTGTTCGCGCTGGGCACCGACGGCCTGCTCTACCGCCGCACCCTGACCGGCGGCTACTGGCAGCCCTGGCTCCAGGTCGACGAGCGCACCCACTTCGACGCGGCGCCCGCGGCGGCCTCCTCCGCGCCCGGCCGGATCGACCTGGTGGGCCGGGTCGGCGGCGACCTGGTGACCGCCTCGCTGGTCGACGGCCGCTGGAACGCCTGGGCCGCGGTGCCCACCCCGGGCCGGATCAAGGACGCGCCCGCGCTGGTCTCCACCGGCCGCGGCACCCTGGACGCCTTCGTCGTACGCAAGGCGGACAACGCGGTGCTGCGGCTGCCGTTCTCCGACGGCGCCTGGCGGACCGCGGTGGTGATCGGCTCGGTCGAGGGCAGCTCCCGGGTCGAGGCGCTGCCCGACGGCGACCACCTGTACGTCTTCTCCGGCGGCCTCGTCACCGACGCGGCGGACTCGGCGGACCCGGCGGACCCGGCCGACACCGCCGGCAACCGCAGTGCGGACGGCACCGCGGCGGCCGGCGGCCTGGCCCGGCCCGAGGGCGCGATCGGCCCGGTCGGCGCCGGCGCCTCCGCCCACACGCTGGAGGTCTACCTGCTGACGGCCAAGGGCCGCCTGACCCGTGCGACGGCCGCCGCGTGAGCGCCGCCCGACGAAGCCGGCGCAGCGGCGGCCGCCCCACCACCTGCCCCGCCTGCCCCCGTGGCCGCCCGGTCGGCCGTGCGAGCCGCTCCGAAGCCGCGGTACGACCGAAAACCGCCCATCACCCGACCAGCCGGTAGGCTTGACCCCGTGGCGATCGTCGACGTTTCCGAAGAACTGAAGTCCCTCTCCTCCACCATGGGGTCGATCGAGGCCGTGCTCGACCTCGACCGGATGCGGGGCGACATCGCCGCGCTCGAGGAGCAGGCCGCGGCCCCGTCCCTGTGGGACGACCCGGAGAACGCGCAGAAGGTGACCAGCCGCCTGTCGCACCTCCAGGCCGAGCTGCGCAAGACCGAGACGCTCCGCGGCCGGATCGACGACCTCGCGGTGCTCTTCGAGCTGGCCGAGGCCGAGGACGACGCCGACACCCGCGCCGAGGCCGAGGCCGAGATGGAGCAGGTCCGCAAGGCGCTGGACGAGATGGAGGTCCGCACCCTGCTCTCCGGCGAGTACGACGCCCGCGAGGCGCTGGTCAACATCCGCGCCGAGGCCGGCGGGGTGGACGCCGCGGACTTCGCCGAGCAGCTCCAGCGGATGTACCTGCGCTGGGCCGAGCGGCACGGCTACCCCACCGAGATCTACGAGACGTCGTACGCGGAGGAGGCCGGCATCAAGTCGACCACCTTCACCGTCAAGGCGCCGTACGCCTACGGCACCCTGTCCGTCGAGCAGGGCACCCACCGCATGGTGCGGATCTCGCCGTTCGACAACCAGGGCCGCCGCCAGACGTCGTTCGCCGGTGTCGAGGTGCTGCCCGTCGTCGAGCAGTCCGACCACGTGGAGATCGACGAGTCCGAGCTGCGCGTCGACGTCTACCGCGCGTCCGGGCCCGGCGGCCAGGGCGTCAACACCACCGACTCCGCGGTCCGCATCACCCACCTGCCGACCGGCATCGTGGTCTCCTGCCAGAACGAGCGCTCGCAGATCCAGAACAAGGCGAGCGCGATGAACGTCCTCCAGGCCAAGCTGCTGGAACGGCGCCGCCAGGAGGAGCAGGCCCTGATGGACTCGCTCGGCAAGAGCGACGGCGGCAACTCCTGGGGCAACCAGATGCGTTCGTACGTCCTGCACCCCTACCAGATGGTGAAGGACCTGCGCACCGAGCACGAGGTCGGCAACCCGCAGGGCGTGCTCGACGGGGACATCGACGGCTTCATCGAGGCGGGCATCCGCTGGCGCAAGTCCCGCGAGAAGGCCGACGCGTAGGACGGCCGGCGCCGCCGCGCAACCGCCCGGTGCACGGCGGCAGTTGCGGCGCCGTTGTCACAGTGCTGTACAGAAGTGACGGTCACAGCCGGGCAATTCGCCCAAGGCGTGCGTAACGACCTTGACGGTGCTGGGCAAAGTCGCAAGGGTGTTGCGCGGCATGCGCATGTTTATGTGGTGTGAGCGTTTGGGGGCGGGCGCATCCGGGCCCCAGTGGCACCGCACTCCGCATGGCGGCGCATCCCTAAGCAGACATCTGATGGGGGTACTTGAGACATGACCAAGCGCAACACACGGCTGCGCGTCACTCGCATCGCCGCGGCCGCTGTCATCGCGGCGGGCGCCTCGCTGACGGCGGTGGGTGCTGCTCAGGCGGCGTCCCAGCCGAGCAGCACCTCGTCCGTGAAGCCGGCGTCGGCGCTGGATCTCATCGGGGGCATCACCAGCGGGGTGACCGAGGGCGCCTCCGGCGGTGACAGCACCACGGGCGGTGGCGACAACGGCACCGGTGGCGACACGACCACGACCGGTGGCGACAGCAGCACCGGTGGTGACAGCACCACGGGCGGCGGCGACAGCAGCACCGGTGGTGACACGACCACGATCGGTGGCCTCGCCTCCATCGGCGGCGACGACAGCACCGGCGGTGACAGCACCACGACCGGCGGCGACGACAGCACCGGCGGCGACACCACGACGACCGGTGGCGACAACGGCACCGGCGGCGACACCACGACGACCGGTGGCGACAACGGCACCGGCGGTGACACGACCACGACCGGTGGCGACAACGGCACCGGCGGTGGCAACGGCACCTCGGGTGGCGACACCACGACCACCGGCGGCGACAGCGGCTCGGGTGGTTCCTCGTCCACCGGCGGCGGCTCCTCCACCTCCGGCGGTTCGTCCAGCACGGGCGGCTCCTCGTCCACCGGTGGCGGCTCCTCCACCTCCGGCGGCTCGTCCACCTCGGGCGGCAACGACAACACCTGCACCCTGTCCGGTGACAGCGTCGACTGCGGCAACAACGCCAGCACCGACAACCAGCAGGTCCAGCAGGGCAAGACCACCTCGCAGCTGGCCGAGACCGGCTCCAGCGGCACCACCTTCATGATCATCGGCGCCGCGACCCTGATCGCGGGCGGGATCGGCTTCCGCCTCACCCCGCGCCTGGTCAACCGCGGCGGCGGCGACGGCGCCGCGGCGGCCTGACCGCTGTAGCAGCGCGAAAAGCACGAAAAAGCATAAACAGCACGAAAAAGGCGGGCCCGGAGCGCACACCAGCGCTCCGGGCCCGCCTGTCGTCTCCGGGCTTCGTACGTATTACGCGGTGGCGTGCTCCACGACGAGGACCACCGCCAGCAGCGCCACCAGGACGGCTATCAGTGTGGCGGGGGATATCGTCGACCAACCGCCCTGCTGCTCCATGCGCGCGCGGTTCGCGCGGCAGACCGGACAGCGCCCCTCGCTCACGGGGCCGGCGCAGTTGGCACACACCAGTCGGTCGAACGTCATCGCGCTCTCCTTTTCCGTCCGGTGAACGCCCCCGGTCTGGAAATCGTTCCCTGGGCTCGACGCGTCTACTCCGTGCCCGCCGCGCGGTTCCGGCGGCCGGTGCCGCGCTCCGTCGCTGACGTGCACACCTTCTACTGTGCCAGGTTCGGCCGGGAAGAGCGCCCCGAGGCCGGTCCGCCGGCGATGGAAGCGCGGTGCGGAAGGGTCCAATGACGGCTTTGTCCAGGAGTGCCCTGTGGCCCGGGCCACCAACCACTCACCGCGACTGCGCGCGCGTCGCCAGGTCGCGTAGTGTCGCCCCCACATCCCCTATCCGGCCCTACCCCAAACCCCGATCCCGCAACCCCTGGTGCCAACGTGATCCGTTTCGACAACGTCACCAAGACCTATCCCAAGCAGAACCGCCCCGCCCTGCGGGACGTGTCGCTGGAGATCGAGAAAGGGGAGTTCGTCTTCCTGGTGGGCTCGTCCGGCTCCGGGAAGTCGACCTTCCTGCGTCTCATCCTCCGCGAGGAGCGCACCGACACCGGCATGGTGCACGTGCTGGGCAAGGACCTCAACCGGCTCTCGAACTGGAAGGTCCCGCAGATGCGGCGCCAACTCGGCACCGTCTTCCAGGACTTCCGGCTGCTGCCGAACAAGACCGTCGCCGAGAACGTGGCGTTCGCACTGGAGGTCATCGGCAAGCCGCGCGGCACCATCCGCAAGACCGTGCCCGAGGTGCTCGACCTGGTCGGCCTGGCCGGCAAGGACGACCGGATGCCCGGCGAGCTGTCCGGTGGTGAGCAGCAGCGCGTGGCGATCGCCCGCGCCTTCGTCAACCGTCCGATGCTCCTGATCGCGGACGAGCCGACCGGAAACCTCGACCCGCAGACGTCGGTGGGCATCATGCGGCTGCTGGACCGGATCAACCGGACCGGCACCACCGTGGTGATGGCCACCCACGACCAGAACATCGTCGACCAGATGCGCAAGCGCGTCATCGAACTCGAGAAGGGGCGACTGGTCCGCGACCAGTCGCGCGGTGTGTACGGCTACCAGCACTGACTGCGGCCGCCCGCTCACACACCAACCCTCCGGAAGGAACCCCGACCCTCATGCGTGTCCAGTTCGTTCTGTCGGAGATCGGCGTCGGTCTCCGCCGGAACCTCACGATGACTCTTGCCGTCGTCATCTCCGTGGCCCTCTCGCTCGCCCTCACCGGCGGTGCCCTGCTGGTGAACAAGCAGGTCGACGCGATGAAGGGCTACTGGTACGACAAGGTCGAGGTGAGCGTCTACCTCTGCAACAAGAACGACGCGGCCACCACGCCCAACTGCGCCTCGGGCCCGGTGACCGACGACCAGAAGGCCCAGATCCTCGCGGACCTGAAGAAGCTGCCGGTCGTCAAGAAGATCTACTACGAGTCGGCCGAGGGCGCGTACAAGCACTACAAGGAGCAGTTCAAGTCCAACAAGCAGCTCGCCGACTCCATCACGCCGGACCAGATGGAGCAGAGCTACCAGGTCAAGCTGAAGGACCCGACGAAGTTCGAGGTGGTGGCGAGCGCCTTCAACGGGCGCAAGGGCGTGCAGTCCGTGGAGGACCAGCGCAAGGTGTTGCAGAACCTCTTCGACCTGCTCAACGGCATGACCCGGGTCGCGTACGTGGTGCTGGCGTTCATGCTCACCGTGGCCATGCTGCTGATCATCAACACCGTGCGGGTGTCCGCCTTCTCCCGGCGCCGGGAGACGGGGATCATGCGGCTGGTGGGCGCGTCGAGCTTCTACATCCAGATGCCGTTCATCATGGAGGCCGCCTTCGCGGGGCTGGTCGGCGCGGGACTGGCGTGCGTGATGCTGCTCGGCGGGCGGTACTTCCTGATCGACGCGGGCCTCAGACTCCAGGACAAGATCCCGCTGGTGTCGTTCATCGGCTGGGGCCCGGTGGTGCAGGTGCTCCCGCTGGTGCTGGTGATCGGCGTGGCCATGCCGGCGCTCGCGGCGTTCATCGCCCTGCGCCGCTACCTGAGGGTCTGACAGTCCGCCGAGGCTCCTGGCCGGTCGGTGTTGAACGAGGCGGGGCGGCGCCCCGGGACCTGGTCCGTACGCGGGCCGGTGCTCCCGGGGCGCCGACCCGCTTACGGCCGTCGTACGGCCCGCGTCGGGCCGATGCGCGCATCCCGGAGGTTGCGGTGCGCCGCGGCCGGGTGTAGCCGCAACTCCCCCTGCCGGCGCGGGTTCTGCCCTAGACTTCCGGCCATGTCCGGCCCGTCGCTGTTCGGGACGCCCCGCCGCTGGCGCCGCGGGGCCACCTTGACGTTGATGTGCGGTGCGATGCTCGCCACCGGCGCAGCCGCGAGCGGTCTCACCGGGGTCGACACCTCCGCCCGCAGGAACGGGCAGCTGGTGGCCGCGGCCCCGGCCGGTGCCGCGCCGACCGCCGCCGGCCCGTCCGCAGGCCCGGCCCCGGGCGGCGCCACCGCGTCCGCCACCCCGGGCGGCGCCGCCGACGACGGCCGCGACGGCGGCGGCGTCCCGGCCGGCACCGGCACGACCCCCGCGGCGGGCGACCGCACCGGACGGGCGGCCGCCCCGGGCACCACCGGGCCGGACGCCGCCCAGAAACTCGTCAGCCGCAGCGGCGACCGCTGGTCCACCTCCTACACCGCCCAGGAGTACGCCGGATTCCAGCAGGCCCTGGCGGGCCGCTACGTCGGCACCGGTGTCTCGGTGCGCCGGATCGACGGCGGCCGCATCCAGATCGCCGGGGTCCAGCCGGGCAGCCCCGCCGACCGGGCCGGGCTGCGCGGCGGCGACGTGCTCGCCGCGATCGGCGGCACCCGATGTACCGGCCTGCCCGTCACCGAGGTCGTCGCGGACCTGCGCGGCGACAACGTGCCGGGCAGCCGCGTCACGCTCGACGTCGAACGCGGTGCCCGTGACTGGACGGTCGCGGTGCACCGCGCCACGCTGGTCACCGACTCGGTCACCGTCACCCGGCAGCAGGACGGCCCGACCGTGATCGCGGTGGACGCCTTCACCAAGGGCGTCGGCGCGCAGGTCGCCGCCGCGGTCCGGGACGCCGCCGCCCGCGGCGAGGGCGTCCTGCTCGACCTGCGCGGCAACTCCGGCGGCCTGGTCGCCGAGGCGGTCGCCACCGCGTCGGCCTTCCTGGACGGCGGCCTCGTCGCCACCTACGACGTGCACGGACAGCAGCAGGCGCTCTACGCGGCGGACGGCGGCGACACCTCGGTGCCGCTGGTCGTCCTGGTCGACGGCGGCACCATGAGCGCGGCCGAGATGCTGTCCGGCGCGCTCCAGGACCGGGGCCGCGCGGTCGTCATCGGCTCGCGCACCTTCGGCAAGGGCTCGGTCCAGATGCCCACCACCCTCGCGGACGGCTCGGTGGCCGAACTGACCGTGGGCCACTACCGGTTGCCGGACGGCCGTACGGTCGAGGGCACCGGCATCACCCCCGACGTCGTGGTCGCCGGCGGCCAGGACCCGGTGGCCGCGAGCCGCGAGGTATTCGCTGGCCTAGGAGCCCCCTCGTAGTGGGAGAATGGCCCGGCTATGGCTAAAGAGACGGGTCGCAAGATCATCGCGCAGAACAAGAAGGCGCGGCACGACTACCTCATCCTCGACACGTACGAGGCGGGGCTGGTGCTCACCGGCACCGAGGTGAAGTCGCTGCGGCTGGGCCGCGCGTCGCTGGTGGACGGCTTCGCGCAGTTGGAGGGCGGCGAGGCGTACCTCTACAACGTGCACATCCCCGAGTACACGCAGGGCACCTGGACGAACCACGCCGCGCGCCGCAAGCGGAAGATGCTGCTGCACCGCGCGGAGATCGACAAGCTCGACCAGAAGTCCCAGGAGACCGGGCACACCGTGATCCCGCTGGCGCTGTACTTCAAGGACGGCCGGGTGAAGGTCGAGATCGCCCTCGCCAAGGGCAAGAAGGAGTACGACAAGCGGCAGACGCTGCGGGAGAAGCAGGACCGGCGCGAGACCGACCGCGCGATCTCCGCGGCGCGCCGCCGCCAGCGCGGCTGAGCCGCGGCGCGCGGGAATACGGTGGCTCCCTGGCCGGTTGTGGCACTACACTGGTGCACGCAGGGCCAGCAGTACCGACCGCCGGGAAACCGGCGGTGCACCTTGACAACACCACATGGGGATGATCGGTTTCGACTGGGGATGTCGAAGCAGGGGAAGCGAGCCGAGGAAGCGGCAATGATCTCGTTAACCATATGCCGAAACCAATAATCGCCAATTCCAAGCGCGATTCCTCCGCCTTCGCTCTCGCTGCCTAATTAGCAGCTAGCGAAGACTCCGCGGAGTGTCAGCCCGGGGATGTTCCCGACCCGGACCCTGGCATCATTCAGGGGACTCAACCGCCGAGCCCGGCCACGGGGCACGGCGGGAAACCTCACAGTGGCTGGGCCCGTCGGCGGCTTGTCCGCGTGACTGCCGGGGCCGAGAAAAGCACAGCGGACTGCGCTCGGAGAAGCCCTGGTTCCGCACCACAGGACGCGGGTTCGATTCCCGCCATCTCCACCATCTCCACTGAACACGACAGGCGAGGTGTGCCCGCGAACAGCGCGGGCGCGCCTCGCCTGTCGTCGTTTGCCGTCGCCTGCCGCCGGGCCGTGCCTCCCTGCTCGGCTCACATCCGGCCCGGGGCGCGGGTGAGTGGGTGGTTGCGCGCGCGTCACGCCGGGGTCGGGGCACCCGAAACCCGGGGTTCGTAGCGTCGCCTTGTCAGTGCGGCAGGCGGCTACGGCGGGAGGCGGCGTGATGGGCCGGTGGATCGAGCAGTGGGACCCCGAGGACGAGAGGTTCTGGCAGGAGGGCGGCGGGCGGCAGGTGGCCCGGCGGAACCTGGCGTACTCCGTGCTGTCGGAGCACATCGGGTTCTCGGTGTGGAGCCTGTGGTCGGTGATGGTGCTGTTCATGGGGCCTGCCTACGGGGTGGACCCGGGCGGCAAGTTCTTCCTGGTGGCGCTGCCGACGCTGGTCGGCGGGGTGCTGCGGGTGCCGTACACGTTCGCGGTGGCGGTGTTCGGGGGCCGCAACTGGACGGTGGTGAGCGCGTCGCTGCTGCTGGTGCCGACGGTGGCCGCGGCGTTCGTGGTCAAGCCCGGGGTGTCGTATTCGACGCTGATGGTGGTGGCGGCGCTGACCGGCGTCGGCGGGGGGAACTTCGCCTCGTCGATGACGAACATCAACTCCTTCTACCCGCTGCGGGAGAAGGGCTACGCGCTCGGGCTGAACGCGGGCGGCGGCAACCTCGGGGTGGCGGCGATCCAGCTCGTCGGGCTACTGGTGATCGGCACCGCCGGGGCGGGGCACCCGCGAGTGGTGCTGGCGGTCTACATCCCGCTGATCGTGGTCGCGGCGGTGCTGGCCGCGCTGTTCATGGACAACCTCGCCCCGGTGCGCAATGACACCGGGGCCGCGCTGGACGCCGCCCGCGACCCGCACACGTGGATCATGTCGCTGCTGTACGTGGGCACCTTCGGGTCGTTCATCGGCTACAGCTTCGCCTTCGGCCTGGTGCTCCAGAACCAGTTCGGGCGCACCCCGTTGCAGGCGGCGTACCTGACCTTCATCGGGCCGCTGCTCGGCTCGCTGGTCCGCCCGGTCGGCGGGCGGCTGGCGGACAGGTTCGGCGGCGGCCGGATCACCTGGTGGAACTTCCTGGCGATGGCGGCGGCGACCGGTGTGGTGGTGGCCGCGTCGGAGGCGAAGTCGCTGGGGACGTTCCTGGTCGGCTTCATCGCGCTGTTCGTGCTCAGCGGACTCGGCAACGGGTCGTCGTACAAGATGATCCCGGGGATCTTCCAGAAGAAGGCCGAGGCCCGCGGGCTGACCGGGGAGGAGGCCGCGGCGTACGGGCGTCGGCTGTCCGGCGCGTCCATGGGGCTGATCGGCGCGGTCGGCGCGCTGGGCGGGGTCGGCATCAACCTCGCCTTCCGGGAGGCGTTCCTGAACGCGGGCAGCGGCACGCCCGCTTTCGTGGCGTTCCTGGGCTACTACGCTGTGTGCTTCGCGCTCACCTGGGCCGTATACCTGCGGCGGCCGGCCGCGGCGCGCGGGGGGAGCGAGGACGGCGCGGCGCAGGCGGTCCCGGCGGGGACGCAAGCGTACGCCGAGGTCTGAGCGGTGCCCGCCCGGCGGACGGCGGCTCAGGTCGGCGCCCGTCGGGTGACACTGCACGTAACACCCGGGAAATCCCGGTGAACCGAACCCGTCACCCCGGGTTGGGAGGATGACCCTCCCGGGGCGGCGTCGCGCCGGGGCAGCGGGCCGCGGCGCGCGGACAGGTCAGGTCAGCGAGTGGAGCAGCCATGGAAGCGCATGCCGAAACCCCCGCGGGGGTGCCGCCGCTCGCCGGGTTCACGGTCGGGGTGACCGCCGCCCGCCGGGCCGACGAGCTGGCCGCGCTGCTGGAGCGGCGCGGCGCGGTGGTGCTGCGGGCCCCCAGCCTGCGGATCATGCCCCTGTCGGACGACACGGAGCTGCTGGCGACCACCAAGCGGCTGCTGGACGACGCGCCGGACGTGGTGGTCGCCACCACCGCGATCGGCTTCCGCGGCTGGATCGAGGCGGCCGACGGCTGGGGCCTGGGCGAGGCGCTGCTGCGGCGCCTGGGCGAGACCCGGCTGCTGGCCCGCGGCCCGAAGGTGCGCGGCGCGGTCCGTGCGGCCGGGCTCACCGAGGCGTGGTCACCGGCGTCGGAGTCGATGGCCGAGGTGCTGGAACGGCTGCTGGCCGACGGCGTCGAGGGGCGGTGCGTGGCCGTCCAGCTGCACGGCGAGCCGGCCGCCGGGTTCGCCGAGGCGCTGCGGCTGGCCGGGGCGCGGGTGGTGGCGGTGCCGGTCTACCGGTGGATGCCGCCGGAGGACCTGGGGCCGGTGGACCGGCTGCTGGACGCGGTGTTCGCGGGCGGCCTCGACGCGGTGACGTTCACCTCCGCGCCCGCGGTGGCGTCGCTGCTGGACCGGGCGGAGCAGCGCGGGCAGCTGCCGGAGCTGCTGGCGGCGCTGCGCGGCCCGGTGCTGGCGGCGTGCGTGGGCCCGGTGACCGCGCTCCAGCTCCAGGAGCGGGACGTGCCGACCCGGCAGCCCGAGCGCTTCCGGCTGGGCCCGCTGGTGCAGCTGGTCGCGCGCGAGCTGCCGGCCCGGGTGGACGCGCTTCCGGTGGCCGGGCACCGCGTGGAGGTCCGCGGCCACGCGGCCGTCGTCGACGGGCGGCTGCGGCCGGTGCCGCCTGCGGGCATGGCGCTGCTGCGGGCGCTGGCGCGCCGCCCGGGGTGGGTGGTCGGCCGCGGCGACCTGCTGCGGGTGCTGCCGGGCGCCGGGCGCGACGAGCACGCGGTGGAGACGGCGATGGCCCGGCTGCGTACGGCGCTGGGGGAGCCGCGGCTGGTGCAGACGGTCGTCAAGCGCGGGTACCGGCTGGCGCTCGACCCCCGTGAGGAGCCCCCCGCCGACGGGTCCGACACCAGCTGCGGCTGACCTCGCATCCATAGACCCCCCGAAGCGCCCGCCCCCCGAAGCGCCCGCCTCCCGAAGCGCCCGCCCGAACCGGCACCGGGCCGCTCCGGCGTACCCCGGCGCACCCTCCTCAAGGTCCCCTTCGCCCCTTGTGCTCCCTTCGGCCCGCCGCCCCGGCGCCCCTTCGCGGTCGGGCAACCGCGCGGCCTGCGTGGCCGGGTGGGCAGCCGGGCGCAGGTCAAGTACGGTTGCAGGCTGCCCCACGCACGGACTCGCGCGGGGCGCCGCACACCAGAAGGGGGTCCTGCGTGGCAGCGCAGACCACAGCACCGGGGGTCCGGGACCAGGAGATCGCCGCGGAGCAGGCGCACCTGGACCGGGTGTACCGCCGCCTGGCGGAGAAGATCCACGAGGCCGAGTTCCTGATGGACGACGCCGCCAAGCGCGGGCAGGTCGGCACGCCCGGGGCGCTCGCCGAGCGCGACGCACAGGTCTTCCGCGCCGGCATCCACCTCAACCGCCTGAACAACGAGTTCGAGGACTTCCTCTTCGGCCGGATCGACCTGCTGCGCGGCAAGGACGGCGTGAAGGGCGCCGACGGCGCCTACACCTCCGTCGAGCCCGCCGAGGACGCGGTCCGCGCCGACGGCACCGCGGACGTCGCCGAGACCCTGCACATCGGCCGGATCGGCGTGCTCGACGCGGAGTACGCGCCGCTGGTGATCGACTGGCGCGCGCCGGCCGCCGCGCCCTTCTACCGCTCCACGCCCGTCGCGCCCGGACGCGTGGTGCGCCGCCGGGTGATCCGCTCCAAGGGCCGCCGGGTGCTGGGCGTCGAGGACGACCTGCTGCGCCCGGAGCTGGCCACGGGCCTGCCGGTGGTCGGCGACGGCGCCTTGATGGCCGCGCTCGGCCAGGCGCGGACGCACAGCATGCGGGACATCGTCTCCAGCATCCAGGCCGAGCAGGACGTGGTGATCCGCGCCCCCGCCGCGTCGGTGACCGAGGTGTCCGGCGGTCCCGGCACCGGCAAGACCGCGGTGGCCCTGCACCGGGCGGCGTACCTGCTCTACCAGGACCGGCGCCGCTACTCGGGCGGCATCCTGTGCGTGAGCCCCACCCCGCTACTGGTCGCCTACACCGAGGGCGTCCTGCCGTCGCTCGGCGAGGAGGGCCAGGTCGCGATCCGCGCGGTCGGCTCGCTGGTCGACGGCGTCACGGCCGATCTGTACGACGACCCGGCGGTGGCCCGGATCAAGGGCTCGCTGCGGATGCAGAAGGTGCTGCGCAACGCCGCCCGCGGCTGCCTGGAGCTGCCCGCGGGCGCGGGAACGGGCACGGGCAGCGGCACGGGAGCAGGTACCGGAGCGGGCGCAGGCACCGGGCCGGTCCGGCTGCGGGTGGTCGCCTTCGGCCGCCGGGTCGAGCTGGGGACCGAGGAGCTGAAGGCGGTGCGCCAGCAGGCGCTGGGCGGCACCACCCCGGTCAACCTGCTGCGCCCGCGCGCCAGGCGGCTGCTGCTGGACGCGCTGTGGCGCAAGACCGGCCGCCGCTTCGACGACCCGGACCTGGCCGCGCAGGAGCGCGCGGGCTTCGACGAGGACATCAGCACCGAGCCGGACTTCACCGACTTCCTGGATGCCTGGTGGCCGGTGCTGGAGCCGGTCCGGGTGCTTGCCGCGCTCGCCGACGACAAGCGGCTGTCGCGCTGGGCGCGCCGGGTGCTCAGCCCGCCGGAGGTGCGCCGGGTGGCGCGGTCGCTGCGCCGGGAGGGCACGTCGGTGCACGACGTGGCGCTGCTGGACGAGCTGGGCACGCTGCTGGGGCCGCCGCCCCGGGAGAAGCGCCGCGAGGCCGACCCGCTGGACCAGCTCACCGGCCTGGAGGAGCTGATGCCGCAGGCGGCCGCGGAGACCCGCAGGGAGCGGGCGGAGCGGCTGGCGCGGGAGCGCACCGAGTACGCGCACGTGATCGTGGACGAGGCGCAGGACCTGACGCCGATGCAGTGGCGGATGGTCGGGCGGCGCGGCCGCACCGCGACCTGGACGATCGTCGGCGACCCGGCGCAGAGTTCCTGGACGGACGTCGACGAGGCGGCCCGGGCCCGCGACGAGGCGCTCGGCAGCCGCCCGCGCCGCCGCTTCACCCTCACCGTCAACTACCGCAACCCCGCGGAGATCGCCGAGGTCGCCGCGACCGTGCTGGCGCTGGCGATGCCCGGCAGCCCCTCGCCGCGCGCGGTGCGCACCACCGGGATCGCGCCGCGCTACGAGGTGGCCGGCGACGACCTGGGCGCCGATGTGCGGGCAGCTGCGCGGCGGCTGCTGGCCGAGGTGGACGGCACCGTCGGTGTCGTGGTGGCGATGGACCGCCGCGCGCAGGCCCGCGGCTGGCTGGAGGGCCTGGGCGACCGCGTGGTGGCGCTGGGCAGCCTGGAGGCCAAGGGGCTGGAGTACGACGCCACGGTGGTCGTCGCGCCCGCGGAGATCGCCGAGGAGTCGCCCGCGGGGCTGCGCACGCTGTACGTGGCGCTGACCCGGGCCACGCAGCGGCTGACGGTGCTGGCGGTGCCCGCGGACCTGCCGGACGAGGCGGGCGTGCCGGACCTGCTCCGGGCGGACTAGGAACGCATGTCCGGGGCCCCGACCCCGGCCTTCGACCCGGCCCCGGAAACAGGCTTCGGACCCCGGCCCCGGAAACGCCTCGGGCGCCCCCTTCACGGAGAAGGGGGCGCCCGAGGGACGTCTGCGACACCGACCCGCCATGCTCGCCTCGCGGCAAGTGGGCGCTCGAAGCGCCTAAGGTTGGGCCCGGGGGCTTGGATCGAGCCGGTGCCGTACCCAGGCTAACAAACCCTGCGGCGAACCTCTTCCCGCGGGCCGGAATTGGTGGTTCGTCACTCGTCTGCCACGCGTTCTTCCGCCGCTGTGCACCCCGCGCCCGCGGCGCTCCCGTACCGCGGACGTACGATTCCCCTGCCTTCGGCGGGTTTACGTCTACCCGGCGGTAGGTGGAACGATCGCATGTGCAATCCCTCAGGCAGTAACCGGAAGAAGGTCGTCATGGCAACGGCGCCGAGCGTCTCGTACTCGATCACGGTGCGGCTGGAGGTCCCCGCCAGCGGGGGCGCGGTCGGGCGGCTGACGACGGCGGTCGAGACGTCGGGCGGGTCGGTCACCGGCCTGGACGTGACGGCCTCGGGCCACGAGAAGCTGCGGATCGACGTCACCATCGCGGCCAGCTCCACCGACCACGCCGCCGACATCGTCAGCAAGCTGCGCTCCATCGAGGGCGTGGCGATCGGCAAGGTCTCCGACCGCACCTTCCTGATGCACCTCGGCGGCAAGATCGAGATGCAGTCCAAGCACCCCATCCGCAACCGCGACGACCTGTCGATGGTCTACACGCCGGGGGTGGCCCGGGTGTGCATGGCGATCGCGGAGAACCCCGAGGACGCCCGCCGGCTGACCATCAAGCGCAACTCGGTCGCGGTGGTCACCGACGGCTCCGCGGTGCTGGGCCTGGGCAACATCGGGCCCAAGGCCGCGTTGCCGGTCATGGAGGGCAAGGCGGCGCTGTTCAAGCGGTTCGCCGGGATCGACGCCTGGCCGCTGTGCCTGGACACCCAGGACACCGACGAGATCGTGGCGATCGTCAAGGCCATCGCGCCGGGCTTCGCGGGCATCAACCTGGAGGACATCTCCGCGCCGCGCTGCTTCGAGATCGAGGCGCGGCTGCGCGAGGCGCTGGACATCCCGGTCTTCCACGACGACCAGCACGGCACCGCGATCGTGGTGCTCGCGGCGCTGACCAACGCGCTGCGCTGCGTCGGCAAGGAGATCGGCGACCTGCGGGTGGTCATGTCGGGCGCGGGCGCGGCCGGCACCGCCATCCTGAAGCTGCTGCTGGCCGCCGGGGTGAAGCACGCGGTCGTCGCCGACATCCACGGCGTGGTGCACGCCGAGCGGGACGACCTGAAGGACGTCGGTCCGGAGACCCCGCTGCGCTGGATCGCGGAGAACACCAACCCGGAGGGCGCCACCGGCACCCTCAAGGAGGCGGTGGTCGGCGCCGACGTGTTCATCGGGGTGTCCGCCCCGAACGTGCTCCAGGGCGCCGACATCGCCCGGATGGCCGAGGGCGCCATTGTCTTCGCACTTGCCAATCCCGACCCCGAGGTGGACCCGGCCGAGGCCCGCGAGACGGCCGCCGTGGTCGCCACCGGCCGCAGCGACTTCCCCAACCAGATCAACAACGTGCTGGTCTTCCCGGGCGTCTTCCGCGGCCTGCTGGACGCGCAGTCCCGCACCGTGAACACCGAGATGATGCTGGCCGCCGCACGTGCGCTGGCCTCGGTCGTCGCCGACGACGAGCTGAACCCGAACTACATCGTGCCGAGCGTCTTCAACGACAAGGTGGCCGGCGCCGTCGCCGACGCCGTGCGGGACGCCGCCCGGGCCGCCGCGCCGGAGCGCGGAAACGGATTCCCAGCGTCGAACGGCTGACGACAGCGCGTGATGCTCCTGCCCCAGCGTGGCCCTGGTGGGCCTCTCCCAGGGCTTTTTCCGCGACTCGCGCGGGCAGGCGATTGGCTTTCCCCCCATATATGGGGGCAGGATGCACACCTGGGCGGTGAGGCACACAGCAACAGCTTCGGCTCGCGCCCCCATGGCAGCAAGAACACGGGAGTACAGATATGAACCGCAGTGAGCTGGTGGCCGCGCTGGCCGACCGCGCCGAGGTGACCCGCAAGGACGCCGACGCCGTGCTGGCCGCGTTCGCCGAGACCGTCGGTGAGATCGTGGCCAAGGGTGACGAGAAGGTCACCATCCCCGGCTTCCTGACCTTCGAGCGCACCCACCGCAGCGCCCGCACCGCCCGCAACCCGCAGACCGGTGAGCCGATCGAGATCCCGGCCGGCTACAGCGTGAAGGTCTCCGCGGGTTCCAAGCTGAAGGAAGCCGCCAAGGGCAAGTGAGCCCTTCGGTGCGGCGGTAGCGCCGCAGACGAGACGCCAAGGGCGGCCGCCTCCGTGAGGAGGACGGCCGCCCTTGGCGTTGCCGGGGGCCGCGCACGGCTGCGTGCGGCTGCGTACGGACAGCACGGCCCGTACGGCCCGCACGCGCCCCCGTACGGCCCCGTACGCCCTTATCCGGCCGCGGCGGGGGAGTCCCGGCCCGGCACCTCGATGTCGGCGCCGAGCCCTTCGAGCTTCGCCAGGAAGTTCTCGTAGCCGCGGTTGATCAGGCTGATCCCGTGCACCCGCGAGGTGCCCTGCGCGGCCAGTGCCGCGATCAGGTACGAGAAGCCGCCGCGCAGGTCCGGGATGACCAGGTCGGCGCCCTGGAGCTTGGTCGGCCCCGACACCACCGCCGAGTGCAGGAAGTTGCGCTGCCCGAACCGGCAGGCGCTGCCGCCCAGGCACTCGCGGTAGAGCTGGATGTGGCCGCCCATCTGGTTGAGCGCCTCGGTGAAGCCGAGCCGGGACTCGTAGACCGTCTCGTGCACGATCGACAGGCCCGCGGCCTGGGTGAGCGCCACCACCAGCGGCTGCTGCCAGTCGGTCTGGAAGCCCGGGTGCACGTCGGTCTCCAGCGCGATGGCCTTCAGCGGGCCGCCCGGGTGCCAGAAGCGGATGCCCTCGTCGTCGATCTCGAAGGCGCCGCCGACCCGGCGGTAGGTGTTCAGGAAGGTCATCATCGAGCGCTGCTGCGCGCCGCGCACGTAGATGTCGCCCTCGGTGGCCAGCGCCGCGCTCGCCCAGGAGGCGGCCTCCAGCCGGTCCGGGATGGCCCGGTGGACGTAGCCGCCCAGGCGGTCCACGCCGGTGATCCGGATGGTGCGGTCGGTGTCGAGCGAGATGATCGCGCCCATCTTCTGGAGCACGCAGATCAGGTCCTCGATCTCCGGCTCCACCGCGGCGTTGGTGAGTTCGGTCACGCCCTCGGCGAGCACCGCGGTCAGCAGCACCTGCTCGGTGGAGCCGACCGACGGGTACGGCAGCCTGATCCGGCAGCCGCGCAGCCGGTGCGGCGCCTCCAGGTACTGGCCGTCGGCGCGCTTCTCGATGGTCGCGCCGAACTTCCGCAGCACGTCGAAGTGGAAGTCGATCGGGCGGCCGCCGATGTCGCAGCCGCCCAGGCCCGGGATGAACGCGTGCCCGAGCCGGTGCAGCAGCGGCCCGCAGAACAGGATCGGGATGCGGGAGGAGCCGGCGTGGGCGTCGATGTCCGCGACGTTGGCGCTCTCCACCCGCCGCGGGTCCAGCACCAGTTCACCCGGCGCCTCGCCGCTCTCCACGGTCACGCCGTGCAACTGGAGCAGGCCGCGCACCACCCGCACGTCGCGGATCTCGGGCACCCCCAGCAGCCGGCTCGGCTCGCTGCCCAGCAGCGCGGCCACCATGGCCTTCGGCACGAGGTTCTTCGCACCTCTGACCCGGATCTCGCCTTCCAGGGGAGTTCCACCGTGGACAACCAGCACATCGGCGACGTCGGTCATGGATCTCGCGATCTTCTTCAGAAGCCGTCCCCGGCTTCGGTGAGCGCGGCCGCGGGTCTTTCGCCGGCGCGCAGGAACCAAGAAGAGATGGTAATGCGCCCGGCGCCGCCTCCTACCCCGCCGTTGCCCCTCCCAACGGGCGCCGGTTGGGGGATCATGTGGACCATGACCGAGGTGTCCTCGCTCACCGGACGACTCCTGGTGGCCACGCCGAAGCTCGCGGACCCCAACTTCGACCGGGCGGTGGTGCTCCTCCTCGACCACGACGCGGAGGGGTCGCTCGGCGTCGTCCTGAACCGGCCCACCCCGGTCGGCGTGAGCGATGTGCTGCGGCCCTGGGCGCCGCTGGCGGTCGAACCGCCGGTGGTCTTCCAGGGCGGCCCGGTCTCGCTGGACTCCGCGCTCGGCCTGGCCGTCGTCCCCGGCGAGCCGGGCGAGCAGGGCGACGCGGCGATCCTGGGCTGGCGGCGGGTGCACGGCGCGATCGGCCTGATCGACCTGGAGGCGCCGCCCGAACTGCTCGCCGCCGAGCTGGGCTCGCTGCGGATCTTCGCCGGGTACGCGGGCTGGGGTGCCGGGCAGCTGGAGCGGGAGCTGTCCGAGGGCGCCTGGTACGTCGTGGAGTCCGAACCGGGTGACGTGTCCGCGCCCGACCCGGAGAAGATGTGGCGCGCGGTGCTGCGCCGCCAGCGCGGCAGGCTCGCGATGGTGGCCACGTATCCCGACGATCCCTCTCTCAATTAGGCTTGACGGTCATGAGCACTCTTGAGCCCGAGCGCGGGGCGGGCACCGGCACACTGGTCGAGCCGACTCCGCAGCTCTCCCACGGTGACGGCGACCACGAGCGCTACGCGCACTACGTCCAGAAGGACAAGATCATGGCGAGCGCGCTGGAAGGCACACCCGTCGTCGCGCTGTGCGGCAAGGTCTGGGTCCCCGGCCGCGACCCGAAGAAGTACCCGGTCTGCCCGATGTGCAAGGAGATCTACGAGGGCATGCCGGCCGGTGGCGGCGGCAACGACAAGTCCGGCTCCGGGAAGTCCGGAAGGGGCGGCAACGGCTGAGTCCGGCGCGTTCGGCGCGGAGGTGCCGGACGACGACGCGGACAGCGGTGAGCGCGTGCACTCCCTGGTCGGCCAGGGCCGGTTCGCCGAGGCGCACGCGCTGGTCAGCGATGCCTTCGTGGAGCGCAACGGCAGCGCGGGGTACCTGCTGCGCGCCTGGGTGCTCGCGCAGGAGCAGCGGCCCGCTCAGGCGCGCGAGGCCGTCGACTGGGCGCTGGCGATCGCCTCGCCCGCCGAGGCCGGCGACGTGTTCGTGCTCGCCGGGGTGGTGCTGCTGTCGCTGGACGAGGCGCACGCGGCGCTCACCGTGGCGCTGCGGGCGACCGGCGCGGACCCCGACGGCTGGGAGCCGGCGGTGCTGCTGTCCGACGTCTACCGGCGGCTGGGGCGGGTGCCCGACGCGATCGCGGCCGCGCGGCGGGCGGTGCTGGCCGCGCCGCGCGAGGCGGAGGCGCAGATCGCGCTGGCCAGGTCCCTGTCGGCCGGCCGCGGGGTGCTCGGGCGGATACCGCGCCGGAACCGGGCGGAGCACCGGGCGGCCGCGGAGCGGGCGCTCGCCCTCGGCGCGGCCCCCGGGCAGCTGGTGGTGCCGCGCGGCGGCGCGGTGTTCGGCGGGGTGGGGCTCGCGGTGTTCCTCGGCGTGCAGCTCTACCGGATCGAGACCGGCGGGACCTGGGAGCTGGTCGCCGCCGGCATCGTCTTCGGGGCCACCTTCGGCCTGATCGGGGTGCTGGCCGCGATGGGCACGCGCCGCTCCGGGGTGAGCGCCCGCAGCCGCCTGCGCTCGGTGCGGGCCACCACGCGGACGGAGCTGGTCGGCGACTCCTGGCTGTGGCGGATCGCCGCGGTGCACGTCGCCACGCTCCTGCCGCTGCCGGCGCTGCTCACCAGCGGTCTGGTGGCCGACCGCGCCTGGCACGGCTCCCCGTGGCCGCTGTGGTCCGCGGCCCTGCTGTGCGCGGTCGGGCTCGCCGCGGTCTGCGGGCTGCTGCTCGCGGTGCCCTGGTGGTACGGCGAGATGTTCGCGGGCCGCATCCTGCGCTACGGCGGGCTGGTACGGCTGCAACTGACCGCCACCGGGCTGCTGATCGGCGGAACCCTGGCGATGTCCCTGCGGGGGCGGGGCACCAGCGACACCTGGGCGCCCATCGCTCTCGCGCACCTGTTCTGGACCGTCGGCGGCTGGCTCGTCGCGGCCGTGCGGACCACCCGCCTGCACGCCCTGCGCAGGCGGGCCCTGTAACGGCGGCACCCTCGCCCGCACCCGGGCCCGTATTGGTCTATGCCAATCGGCGGGGGTGTTGCAGGATGAGGGAATGGACCTCATTCCGAAGCCGCGGCAGGCCACGACGGGAAGCGGGGACGGCCCGGCCGTCTTCACGGTGCGGGCGGGCACGGTGCTCGCGGCCGGACCGGGCACGCAGGCCGCCGAGACGTGGCTGCGCGGCACCCTGGGCGCGGCGACCGGCCTGCCGTGGGCCGCGGGGGAGCCGGCCGGGCAGGGCGCCGTACGGCTGGCCGTGGACGAGCGGCTGCCGGGCGGGCCCGAGGCGTACCGCCTGACCGTCGACGCGGACACCGGCGTGGAGATCCTCGGCGGCGGCCCCGCCGGCGTGTTCTGGGGCGCTCAGACGCTGCGCCAGCTGCTCGGCCCGGAGGCGTTCCGCCGCGGCCCCGTGACCGGCCGGGCCTGGACCGTACCGGTGTGCCGGATCACCGACGCGCCCCGCTTCGGCTGGCGCGGCTTCATGCTGGACGTGGCCCGCCACTTCATGCCCAAGGACGTGGTCCTGCGCTACCTGGACCTGATGGCCGCGCACAAGCTCAACGTCCTGCACCTGCACCTCACCGACGACCAGGGCTGGCGGGTGGAGATCCACCGCCACCCGCGCCTGACCGAGGTCGGCGCCTGGCGCGAGCGCACCAAGGTCGGCCTGCGCGAGTCCCCGCTGTGGGAGGAGCGCCCGCACGGCGGCTACTACACCCAGGACGACATCCGCGAGATCGTCGCGTACGCCGCCGCCCGCCACATCACCGTCGTCCCCGAGGTGGACATCCCCGGCCACTCCCAGGCCGCCATCGCCGCCTACCCCGAACTGGGCAACACCGACGTCATCGACACCGCCGCCCTTCCGGTGCTGCCCAGTTGGGGCGTCAACCCCAATGTGCTCGCCCCGACCGAGGCCGTCCTGCGCTTCTACGAGGAGGTGTTCACCGAACTGCTGGAGCTGTTCCCCGGCACCTTCTTCCACATCGGCGGCGACGAGTGCCCCAAGGAGCAGTGGACGAACTCCGTCACCGCCAAGGACCGCATGGCGGACCTCGGCCTGCACGACGCCGACGCGATGCAGAGCGCCCTGATCAGCCACTTCGACCGCTGGCTCACCGAACGCGGCCGCCGGCTGATCGGCTGGGACGAGATCCTGGAGGGCGGCCTCGCCGAGGGCGCCGCGGTCTCCTCCTGGCGCGGCTACCGGGGCGGCATCACCGCCGCCCGGGCCGGACACGACGTCGTGATGTGCCCCGAGGGCCACGTCTACCTCAACTGGCGCCAGTCCGACGCGCCCGAGGAACCGGTGCCCATCGCGCACGTGCGCACCCTGGAGGACGTCTACCGCTTCGAGCCGGTCCCGCCGGAGCTGACCGCGCAGGAGGCCGCGCACATCATCGGCACCCAGGCCAACGTCTGGACCGAGGTCATCGACTCGGTGCGGGTGCTGGACTACATGGTCTTCCCCCGGCTCGCCGCCTTCGCCGAGGTCGCCTGGTCCGAACTCGGCGCGCCCGCCGACCGGGACTGGCCCGGCTTCACACAGCGGATGAGCGCCCACTACGCGCGACTTGACGCCCTCGGCGTCGAGTACCGGCCGCCCGGCGGCCCGCGGCCCTGGCAGCGCCGCCCCGGCGTCCTGGGCCGCCCGAAGCCCGGACCGCCCCCGATCGTGTGACCGGCCCGGGGCGCCGCCGCGCCGCCCGCCGCCCCGCGGCCCGGGCGCCGTACCGTCCCAACAGCCCTGAACACCGCCAATTCCGACACAGCGCCCGATCGGGATCTAGCCGTACGATCACCCTGTGAGGGGCGGATCGGTACTTCGCGGACCCTCGCGTCGGGCGCCCCGGAACATGTGCCAGAGTTGCCACGTCCGGGCTGTCAGCACGTACGGTACGGCTACCGCGTGACGGAGGTAGGCCGGGAAGGGGCAGCGGCGTGAGCACGTATGCACGGCAGGAGGCGGCGAACGTCACGCTGCCTTCCTCGCTCGACGAGGCGGTGGCGGCACTGGCCGACATGCCCAGTGCCGTGCCGGTCGCCGGGGGCACCGACCTGATGGCGGCGGTCAACTCCGGGCTGCTGCGCCCGGCCGCGCTCGTCGGCCTCGGCCGGATCAGCGAGATCCGCGGCTGGCAGTACGCCGACGGCGCCGCCCTCCTCGGCGCGGGCCTGACCCACGCCCGCATGGGCCGCCCCGACTTCGCCGCGCTGATCCCCGCGCTCGCCGCCGCCGCCCGCGCCGCGGGCCCCCCGCAGATCCGCAACGCCGGCACCCTCGGCGGCAACATCGCCACCGCCGCGCCCACCGGCGACGCCCTGCCGGTGCTGGCCGCGCTGGAGGCCAGCGTCATCCTCGCCGGGCCGGACGGCGACCGCGAACTGCCCGTCAGCCACCTGCTCACCGGCATGGACCCGCTGCGCCCCGGCGAACTCCTCGCCTTCGTGCGCATCCCGCTGCTGCACGCCCCGCAGACCTTCCTCAAGGCCACCGGCCGCACCGGCCCCGGCCGGGCCGTCGCCTCCGTGGCGCTCGTCGTCGACCCCGCCCGGCGCCAGGTGCGCTGCTCGGTCGGCGCCGTCGCGCCGGTGCCGCTGCGCCCGCTGGAGGCCGAGCAGTGGGTGGCCGGGCTGATCGACTGGGACGGCGAGCGCAGCCTCGCCCCGGAGGCGTGCACGGCCTTCGGCGAGTACGTCGCCGCCGCCTGCATCCCCGACCAGCCGGGCGTCGAACTGCCGCCCGCCGCCGTCCAGTTGCGCCGCACCGTCGCCGCACTGTCCCGCCGAGCGCTCGGGAGGGCCCTGGCATGACCGACCAGCAGCCGAACGAGCTCGACCAGCGGGAGCAGCAGGAGGTGTACGGCCCGGGCAACGCCGGTGCCTGGCAACCGGTGCCCGGCGGCGGGGACTACGACCCCGACCAGACGATGCACGTGTCGTTCGCCGCCCAACTCCCGCCCGAGCCGCGCCCCGGCGAGGACCCGCTCGGCGCCCACGGCCCGGCCGGCCCCGGCTGGAGCGGCCAGGGCGGCTACCAGGAGGACGGCGGCTACCGGGTCAGCGGGCCGCTGTTCGCACCCGGCCCCGACGACGGCGGCGGCTACGGCTACCCGCCGCAGGAGCACACCGGCCCGCACACCGGCCAGTTCGACCAGCCGCACAGCGTCCCCGAGCAGCCGTACGAGCACCAGGGCGGCGCGGGCTACCCGGACCACACGGCCGACGGCACAGGCGGCACAGGCGGCACTGCCGACACCGGCGGCTACGGCGACTTCGGCGGCGGCCAGGGCACCGGCGACGGCGCCCCCGCCGGGGACTCCGGCGCTGCCCCCGCTCCGTCCGGCGGCGCGCCCGACCCGGCCACCACCTGGTCGATCCCGGTCATAAGGGAGGACGCCGAGGCCGAGTCCGGCGAGTACTCCCTCGGCGCCTTCTCACCCGCCTGGGACCAGACGCCCTCGCCCGCGCCCACCCACTCCTTCCCCGCCGGGATGTTCGGCCAGGGCGCGGCCGCGGCCGCGCAGGCCGCCCAGGAGCGGGCCGCGGCCGAACGGGTGCGCGGCGGCGCCGAACACGCGCCGTCCGACGGCGGCAGCGGCCACTGGGACCTGCCCTACACCGTCCCCGAGGGCGGCGATGCGGTGCCGTGGCTGCCCGCGCACGCCCCGGCCTCGGACGCCGCCTGGTCGGGCATCGTGGACGACCCCGAGGCCCCGCCCGCGGCGCCCCCGGCCGCCGCCGACCCCGAGCGGCCCGCGGGCCACGACACCGCCGCCGGCAGCCAACAGCCTTACGTCGTACCGCAGTTCGGTGGGCCCGCCGCCGCGGAACCTCCCGTGGCGCAGGTTCCCGGGCCGGACGGCTACGGGGAGGTGCCCGCGGGGCCGGAAGGCGCGAGCGGCCCGGACGGCGCCGAGCAGGAGCCCGGGCGGGGCGAGGGCCCCGACCCTGCTGCCGAGCCCGCAGCGGGCGCCCTGGAGGGCGGCACGCCCGCATCTGAGCCCGCGCCCACTCTCCCGTCCCCGGACGATGCCGAACCGGCCCCCGCGCCCGGAAGCGGCGACGCCGCCCAGGAGTTCGGGGCCGACAGCGCCGAGCCCGCGGCCGAACCCGCAACCGACGCCGAGCCCGTCCCCGACGCCGAACCCGTTGCGGACCCCGTACCCGGGCCGGACGTCACATCCGGCGCCGACCTCGTAGCGGACCCCGATCTCGTAGCGGACCTGGACCAGAGGCAGGACCTCGACCCTGCGGCCGAAGCCGCTGCCGGGCCCGACCCCGTATCCGAACCCGACTCCGCGGCCGAGGCCGAGGCCGCGGCGGCCGAACCCGCCGTCGAGACCCGCAGCGAGCACCCGCTCGCCTCGTACATGCTGCGCGTCAACGGCACCGACCGGCCCGTCACCGACGCCTGGCTCGGCGAGTCGCTGCTGTACGTGCTGCGCGAGCGGCTCGGGCTGGCCGGCGCCAAGGACGGCTGCGAGCAGGGGGAGTGCGGCGCCTGCTCCGTCCAGGTCGACGGGCGGCTGGTGGCGTCCTGCCTGGTGCCCGCGGCGACCGCGGCCGGCAGCGAGGTGCGCACCGTCGAGGGCCTGACCGTCGACGGCCGCCCCTCCGACGTCCAGTGCGCGCTGGCCGACAGCGGCGCCGTGCAGTGCGGCTTCTGCATCCCGGGCATGGCGATGACCGTCCACGACCTGCTCGAGGGCAACCACCACCCGACCGACCTCGACATCCGCCAGGCGCTCAGCGGCAATCTCTGCCGCTGCTCGGGCTACCGCGGGGTCATCGACGCGGTCCGCTCGGTCGTCGCCGAGCGCGACACCGGCCGCGACGGCGACGACGGCGCGGCGCCCCCCGGCCCTGACGAAAGCGCCCGCATCCCGCACCAGAGCGGCCCCGCGACCTCGGGAGGCGACCGGTGAGCAGCATCGTCGAGGGCCCCTCAGCGGTGGCCGAGACCCCGGCCGGGCCGAGCGGCGAGCCGCACGGCATCGGCGCGCCGGTGCCCTCCGCCGACGCGCTGCCGAAGACCCAGGGCACCTACCCCTACGCCGCCGACCTGTGGGCCGAGGGCCTGCTGTGGGCGGCCGTGCTGCGCTCGCCCTACCCGCACGCGCGGATCACCCGCATCGACACTTCCGAAGCGGTCGCCATGCCCGGCGTGCGCGCCGTGGTCACCCACGAGGACGTGCCCGGCGACGCCATGCACGGCCGCAAGGTCGCCGACCGGCCGGTCTTCGCCCACGACGTGGTCCGCCACCACGGTGAGCCCATCGCCGCGGTCGCCGCCGACCACCCCGACACCGCCCGGCTGGCCGCGGCCGCGATCCTCGTCGAGTACGAGGTGCTGGAGCCGGTCACCGACCCGGAGAAGGCGTTCGCGGCCCCGCCGCTGCACCCCGACGGCAACCTGATCCGGCACATCCCGCTGCGCTTCGGCGACGCGGACGCGGTCGGCGAGATCGTGGTGGAGGGCCTGTACCGGGTCGGCCGCCAGGACCCCGCGCCGATCGGCGCCGAGGCGGGCCTGGCCGTGCCGCGCCCGGACGGCGGTGTGGAGCTGTACGTCGCCTCCACGGACCCGCACGCCGACCGGGACATCGCCGCCGCCTGCTTCGGCCTGGAGGCCGACCGGGTCAAGGTCGTCGTCACCGGCGTGCCCGGCGCGATGGGCGACCGCGAGGACTCCGGCATCCAACTGCCGCTGGGCCTGCTGGCGTTGCGCACCGGCTGCCCGGTGAAGTTCGTGGCCACCCGGGAGGAGTCCTTCCTCGGCCACGCCCACCGCCACCCCACCCTGCTGCGCTACCGCCACCACGCCGACGCCGAGGGCCGCCTGGTCAAGGTCGAGGCGCAGATCCTGCTCGACGCGGGCGCCTACGCCGACGCCTCCTCCGACGCGCTCGCCGCCGCGGTCTCCTTCGCCGCCGGCCCGTACGTGGTCCCGCATGTCTTCGTCGAGGGCTGGGTGGTGCGCACCAACAACCCGCCCTCCGGCCACGTCCGCGGCGAGGGCGCCCTCCAGGTCTGCGCCGCGTACGAGGGCCAGATGGACAAGCTCGCCGCCAAACTCGGCCTCGACCCGGCCGAGATCCGGATGCGCAACGTGCTCGCCACCGGCGACCTGCTGCCCACCGGGCAGACCGTCACCTGCCCGGCGCCGGTCGGCGAACTGCTGAAGTCGGTCCGCGACGCCGACCTGCCGCCGCTGCCCGACGGCGACGACGAATCGCAGTGGCTGCTGCCCGGCGGGGTCTGCGGCGCCGGCGAGCCCGGGGCGGTGCGCCGCGGCGTCGGCTACGCGCTCGGCATGGTGCACGTCCTGGGCGCCGAGGGCGCCGACGAGGTGTCCACCGCGACCGTCCGCATCCACGACGGCCGCGCCACCGTCATCTGCGCGGCCGTCGAGACCGGGCAGGGGTTCACCACGCTGGCCCGGCAGATCGTGCAGGAGGTGCTCGGCGTCGACGACGTGCGGGTGCTGCCCTCCGACACCGACCAGCCCCCCGCCGGGCCCGCCGCCCGCGGCCGCCACACCTGGGTGTCGGGCGGGGCGGTGGAGCGCGCCGCGAAGATGGTCCGCACCCAGCTGCTCCAGCCGCTCGCGGCGAAGTTCGGCATGTCCGTGGAGCTGCTGTCCATCGCCGACGGCAAGATCACCTCCTACGACGGGGTGCTCTCCACGACCGTCGCCGAGACGCTCGACGGCAAGGAGCTGTGGGCCACCGCCCAGTGCCGGCCGCACCCCACCGACCGGCTCGACGACAACGGCCAGGGCGACGCGTTCGTCGGGCTGACCTTCTGCGCGATCCGCGCCGTGGTCGACGTCGACATCGAGCTGGGCGCGGTCCGCGTGGTCGAGCTGGCCGTCGCGCAGGATGTCGGGCGCGTGCTCAACCCGCGGCAGCTCGCCGCCCGGATCGAGGCCGGGGTCACCCAGGGGGTCGGGCTCGCCCTCATGGAGGACCTGCGGGCGCCGCGCGGCGTCATCAAGCGGCCCAACCTCACCGGGTACTCCCTGCCGACCGCCCTCGACGCCCCCGACGTGCGGGTCGTCAAACTCGTCGAGGAGCGCGACGTCGTCGCCCCCTTCGGGGCCAAGGCGGTCTCCGCGGTGCCGGTCGTGACCTCTCCGGCGGCCGTCGCCGCCGCCGTCCGCGCCGCCACCGGCCGCCCCGTCAACCGCCTCCCCATCCGCCCCCAGGCGGCCGTCGTCAAACCCCCCACCGCGTAACGCTGTTCCCCGCACTCCCCGCACCTCCGAGGGGGCGCGGGGAGCCCGGGCGGTCCGGCGACGGCGGGTCAGGAGGCCAGGCCCGCCGCGACCTCGCGCAACGCGTCCAGCGCCTGGTGGTGGAGCCCCCCGCCGAATGTCACCCGGGCGGCACCGAACACCCCGAGTTCACGCGGCGCCGGCCCACCCGCCCGGCACAGCGCGTTCACCGGCAGGCCGACCCCCGCCGCGATCGCGGCGAGCTGCGCCGGCGGCGCGAGGATCGGGTAGAGCACGTCCGCACCCGCCGCCGCGTACCGCACCCCGCGGGCGATCGCGGCCGCGGGCGTACGGTCCGACCCCCGCAGATACGTATCCACCCGCGCGTTGACCACGAGCGCGTCGCCCGCCGCGGCCCGCACCTCCGCCAGGAACTCCGCCTGCTCGCCCGGGTCCCGCAGGGTCCCCGTCGCCGGGTCGGAGTCCTCCAGGTTGCAGCCGGCGGCACCGGCCGCCAGCAGCCGTTCCACCAACTCCGCGGCGGGCAGCCCGTATCCGGCCTCGACGTCCGCGGTCACGGGGACGTCCACGGCCCGGGTGATCCGGCCGATCGCGGCGAACATCTCGTCCGGGGGCGTGCCCTGGCCGTCGGCGTACCCGAGCGCAGCGGACACCCCCTCGCTGGGCGTCGCGAGCGCCGGGAACCCCGCGTCCGCGAAGACCTTCGCGCTCGCCGCGTCCCACGGCCCGGGCAGCACCAGCGGATCGCCGGGGGCGCGGCCGTGGTGCAGCGCCCGCAGCGCCTGCGCGCCGCCGCTCACACCAGGTTCCCGGGGGCCGTCCGGTACGCCACGTTGAAGCGGTTCCACGCGTTGATCGCCACGATCGCGCTGACCAGCCGGGCGAGTTCGGCCTCGCCGAAGTGCGCGGCGGCCCGCGCGTACACCTCGTCCGGCACGAATCCCTCGGTGAGCAGCGTGACCGCCTCGGTCAGCGCCAGCGCCGCCCGCTCCCGCTCCGTGTACAGCCCGTCGACCTCCTCCCACGCGGCCAGCAGGTCGAGCCGCTCCTCGCTCTCGCCCGCCTTGCGCGCCTCCTTCAGGTGCATGTCCAGGCAGAACGCGCACCGGTTGATCTGCGAGGCCCTGATCTTCACCAGCTCCCCGACCACCGGGTCCAGCCCTTCCACCGCGGCCTGGCCGAACGCCCGCATCGCCTTGAACACGTCCGGCGCCAGCCGTGCGTAACTTCCTCGTTGCGTCATACCCCCGACGCTACGGCCCCCCACCCCGCCCTCCTTGGTCCACTCCACCCCCCGTTCCCCGGGCCAATCCCCGCGGGCGTCAGGGCAGGGCGATGCGCAGGACGTAGCCGGCGTGGCCGGCGAGGGTGAGGCCGGACGGCGTGGCGGCCATGGTGGTGGGCAGGGCGCAGGGGAGGGCGGTGGCGCGGACGGGGAGGGGGAGGTGGCAGGTGCCGGAGGTCGCGTCCGTGGCGGCGCGGGCGACGAGTTGGGCGGTGCCGTCGTGCAGGTGGAGGACGTAGCTGCGGTCGGACGCGGACACCAGGGCGTACACACCGTGGGTGCCGTCGCCCGGGGCGTGCGGGGCCGGTCGGTGCGGCGGTAACGGACATGTCGGTGTATCCCCCCTGCGGACGGTGGCCGGGTGAGCGGCCCCGTGGTCCTGGACGTTCCACCGTAGGTGCCGGGCCGCGGGCCCGGCGCGGATTCGGCGGGAACCGGGGGGAAGGGGGCGGGCGTCATGGGGGTGGCGGGGGTGGGCGGTTGCTAGAGTGCCGGGGTTCGGGCGTGCCCGGGCTTTTGGGCGGTAACAGACGGCAATTGGGGCAAGTCGCGCGTGCAGCGCGGAATGGGGGATGGGCGTGGGACTGTTCGACGCGATCCGCGGCGAGTTCATCGACATCGTGGAGTGGACCGACGACAGCCGGGACACCATCGTGTGGCGCTTTCCGCGGCACGACAACGAGATCAAGATGGGCGCGAAGCTCATCGTGCGCGAGTCCCAGACGGCCGTGTTCGTCAACGAGGGCCAGATCGCCGACGTCTTCACGCCGGGCACCTACACCCTCCACACCCAGAACATGCCGATCCTGTCCACGCTCAAGGGCTGGAAGTACGGCTTCGACTCGCCGTTCAAGGCCGAGGTCTACTTCGTCACGACCCGCCAGTTCACCGACATGAAGTGGGGCACGGCGAACCCGGTGATCGTGCGGGACGCCGAGTTCGGGATGGTACGGCTGCGGGCCTTCGGCTCGTTCGCCGCGAAGGTGGTGGACGCGGCGGCGCTGCTGCGCGAACTGGCCGGTACCGACCCGCAGTTCCGCACCGAGGAGGTGCAGGAGTACCTGCGCCAGCTCATCGTCGGCCGGCTGTCCACCGCACTGGCCACCTCGGGCGTGCCGATGCTGGACCTGGCCACGCAGCAGGACGCGATCGGCACCCGGCTGGCCGGTGTGCTCACGCAGGAGCTGGCGCCGGTCGGCATCTCGGTGCCGAAGTTCGTGATCGAGAACATCTCGCTGCCGCCGGAGGTCGAGGAGGCCATCGACACCCGGTCGCGGATGGGCATCGCGGGCAACCTCGACCAGTACACGCAGTTCCAGGCGGCGAACGCGATCGGGGACGCGGCCCGCAACCCGGGCGGCGGAGGCGAGGGCGTCGGCCTTGGCGTCGGCCTGGCGATGGGCCAGCGGATCGCGGCAGGGCTCGCGCCGCAGGGCCAGCCGGTCCCGCAGGCCCCCGCGGCCGCCGCACCGGCACCCGCCCCGGCCCCCGCGTCCGCCGCGGCCACCCCGCCGCCGCTGCCCCAGCCGGCCCAGTGGTTCGTCGGCGTCGGCGGCACCCAGCAGGGCCCCTACGACGCGGCCGCGCTCTCCGGGCTGGTCGGCGCGGGCACCCTCACCCGCGAGACGCTGGTCTGGAAGGACGGTATGGCCGGGTGGCTGCCGGCCGCTCAGGTCCCGGAGGTCGGCGGGCTGTTCGGCGCGGTGCCGCCGCCGCTGCCGCCGCAGGGGTGACCTGAGGCGGTACGGGCGGTGCGGGCGCTGCGCACCCCGCTCCCGCACCGCCCGCACCGCCCGCGCCGCCCGTACCGCGCGCAGCGCACACTCCGCACGCACGCACACCCCGGCGCCGGGCCGGCGTCCCGCACGGACAAGCACACCAACGGTGGGGAGAGCACAGCCATGACCACGCAGGAGCGGGGCCCGGAGGGCTACGGGCCCGCCGCCGGTTCCACGGAAGCCCAGGCACAAACCCAGCCGGCCGTCGGCGTGCAGTCGTACCCCTGCGACGCCTGCGGCGCGACCGTCGAGTTCTCACCGGGCGCGGGCACCCTCAAGTGCCCTTACTGCGGCCACGAGCGCGCCCTCGCCGAGGTGCCCCGCCAGGTCCGCGAGCACCCCATCGAGGAACTCGCGACCCTGCGCGACAAGCCGCGCGCCCTCGTCCTGGGCGAGGCCCGCGCGTTCGTCTGCCCGGGCTGCGGCGCCCGTACCGAGACCGACGACCTGTCGGCGCGCTGCCAGTTCTGCGCCACCCCGCTGGTCGCCGACGCCGAGCAGACCGAGCGGGTGGTGCCGGAGGCGGTCGTCCCGTTCGGCCTGGACCGCGGCGCCGCCCGGGACCGGCTCAACTCCTGGACGTCCTCCCGCTGGTTCGCGCCGAGCAGCCTGAAGAAGGTCACCGAGGCGGAGACGTTCAAGGGCAGCTACCTGCCGCACTGGACCTACGACGCCGCGACCACCTCGCACTACCAGGGCCAGCGCGGCGAGCACTACTACACCACCGAGACCTACACGGCCACGGAGAACGGACAGCAGGTCACCCGCACCCGCCAGGTCCGGCACACCCGCTGGCACCACGCCTCCGGCACCGTCGCCCGCGCCTTCGACGACATCCTGGTGGCCGGCACCACCCACGTGAAGACCGCGCAGCTCGACAAGCTGACCCCGTGGCCGCTTCAGGAGGCGCGCCCCTTCCAGCCGGAGTACCTGGCAGGCTTTCAGACCGTCCGCTACGACGTCGAGCCCGAACAGGGCCTGGAGACGGCCAAGCAGCGGATGGCCACCACGATCGAGGCGGACTGCCGCGCCGACATCGGCGGCGACGAGCAGCGCGTCACCTCCGTCGACACGCGCTACGACGACGTGACGTACAAGCTGATGCTGCTGCCGGTGTGGTTCCTGACCTACCTGCACGCCGGCAGGAGCTGGCAGGTCATGGTGAACGCCCGCACCGGCGAGGTGATCGGCGACCGCCCGTACAGCGCCGCGAAGATCACGGCGGCGATCGCGGCCCTGGTCGTGCTGGTCGCGGTGATCGTGGCGGTGGTCAAGCTCAGGTGACCGAACGGCCACCGGCCCGGCCCCTTCCTGAAAAAGGGTGCCGGGCCGGCGGCCGTTCCACTGGAGGCCGCGACCGGATTCGAACCGGTGTAGCTCGCTTTGCAGACGAGTCCCTAACCACTCGGGCACGCGGCCGCGTGTCCTTGCACGTACGACGATCCCGCCCCGCCCCCGCCCCGGTCAACGCCCCGCCCCGCCCCGCAACACGACTGCCATACGCCGTTCACGCCGCCCCGCGCCCGCCGGGCGAGGGGATCGGCCGGTACCGGTAGGGGAGCAGGGGCCGCGGCGGCCCTTACCCTGGCCGGATGGCACCGACGAGACCGAACCCGGGTACCCGCCGCGGACGGCGGGCTGCCGGCCCGGCGGTACCGCGGCCGGCGAGGTGGCAGGAGCAGGCGGAAAAGGAGGCACCGCGGGGCGGCGGTGACATCGGCGGGCACGTCGGCGCGGACGTCGGCAGTGACCTCGGTGAGGACCTCGGTGGGGACGTCGGCGGGGTGCTGTCGAGGCAGTACCGGGCGCTGACCTTCGGCATCGTCTCCGTGGTGCTGATGATCGCCTTCGAGGCGACCGCCGTGAGCACCGCGATGCCGGTCGCCGCCCGGGACCTGCACGGCGTCGGGCTGTACGCCTTCGCGTTCTCCGGCTACTTCACCACCTCGCTGCTCGCCATGGTCGTCAGCGGGCAGTGGTGCGACCGCAGCGGGCCGCTGGCGCCGCTGAGCTGCGGCATCGCCGGTTTCGGCGCGGGCCTGGTGGTCAGCGGCACCGCCCGCGCGATGGACGTGTTCGTGCTGGGCCGCGCGGTGCAGGGGCTCGGCGGCGGCCTGGTGATCGTGGCGCTGTACGTGGTGGTGGGCCGCGCCTACCCCGAGCGGCTGCGGCCCGCGGTGATGGCCGCGTTCTCCGCGTCCTGGGTGGTGCCCTCGATCGTGGGGCCGCTGGTGTCCGGCACGGTCACCCAGCACCTCGGCTGGCGCTGGGTCTTCATGGCGATCCCGGTGCTGGTGGTGCTGCCGCTGGCGGTGATGCTGCCGGCGCTGCGCCGGGCCGCCCGGCGCGACCCGCACGAGCGGCCCGCCACCCGGCCGGACGCCGGCCGGATCGGGTGGGCGGGGGCGCTCGCGGCCGGTGCCGCGCTGCTCCAGTACGCCGGGCAGGACCTGCGGCCGCTGTCCGCGCTCCCGGCCGCGGCCGGTCTGGCCCTGCTGGTGCCGGCCGCGCTGCGGCTGCTGCCGCGCGGCACGTTCCGGGCGGTCCGCGGCCTGCCGACGGTGGTGCTGATGCGCGGCATCGCGGCGGGCTCCTTCTTCGCGGCGGAGAGCTTCGTCCCGCTGATGCTCGTCACCCAGCGCGCGCTGTCGCCGACCCTGGCCGGGCTGTCGCTCGCCGGGGGCGGCCTGACCTGGGCGCTGGGCTCCTTCCTCCAGTCCCGGCCGCGGCTCGAACCGCACCGGGAGCGGCTGGCGCAGGCCGGGATGGCGCTCACCGCGGCCGCGATCGGCACGGCGTCGTGCGCGCTGCTGCACGCGGTGCCGCCGTGGATCGTGGCCGTGGCGTGGTGCTGGGGCGGTCTCGGCATGGGGCTGACCATCTCGGTCCTGAGCGTGCTGCTGCTGCGGCTGTCCCCGCCCGCGGAGGCCGGCGCCAACTCCGCGGCCCTCCAGGTCGCCGACGCCCTGGCGAACGTCCTGATGGTCGGCGCCGCCGGCACCGTCTTCACCGCGCTGGGCGGCGGCTCGGTCGGCGCGGCCACCGGCGCCGTGGCGGCGGGCGCGGCCACCGGCCACCCGGCCGCGTTCGCCGCGGTGTTCGTGCCGGCCGCGGGCGTGGCGCTGGTGGGCATGCTGGTCGCGGCGCGGCTGCGTACGGCTCGGGCGGACGCGCGTCAGGTGACGGTGACTTCGAGGGTGTAGTGCACCATGCCGTCCAGGGCGAGCCGGCCGTCGCGGTAGGCCATGCCGGCGGGCAGTGCGCAGGGCAGTTGGAGGGCGCTCACCGCGTGCTGGAGGGTGCAGTCGAGGACGTGCGCGGCGGTGCGGCTGTGGGCGACGACGCTGGCCTTGCCGCCGTGCAGGTGCAGGACGTAGTCGTCCAGGCCGGCGGTGGCGGTGGCGGTGCCGGTGGGGGTGGGGGCGCCGGCGGAGGCGGTGGAGGTGCTCGTGCCGGCGGCGTCCGCGACCGCGTCGACGTAGACCCCGTCGGCGCCGTCGCCCGCCAGTGACCGCACGGTGAGCCGGTCCGGGCCGCCGGGCAGGCCCGGGATCGTGGCCGGGACGGCGACCTGCGTCTGCCTGCCCGCCGGGGTGACCCGGGTGATGCGGTGGGCCAGGCCGGGAGCGGGGTCGGCGCCCGGCACGAAGTACGCGTCGCCGTCGGCGTCGGCGGTGGGGCGTACGGCCCTGGTGTCGGTGCCGTCGTCGAGGGAGGACGCGCCCCCCGGGGTGTCCCGCACCTTGGCGGCCGCGCCGTTCGCGACGGTCCAGACCGCGCTGTCGTCCTGGACGACGAGGGCGCCGTCGGAGCGGGTGCCCAGCGGCCGGGCCACGCCCGTGAAGCCGGTGGTGGCGCCGGTGGCGGTCGAGCCGCCCGCCGAGCCGTCTCCTGAGCTGCTGCCCGAGCTGCTGCCCGATCCGCTGCCCGAACTGCCCTTCCCCGAGCCGTCCCCCGAGCCGTCGCCCGCGGCCGTACCGCTGCCCGGTGCCGGGGCCGGGCTGCCCGCCAGCACGGACGCCTTGCCGTGGGCGTCGATCCGCAGCAGGCCGCCGCGGACGCCGACCGCCACGGCGCCGTCGGCCAGCACCGTCAGACCGCCGGTGGTGTAGCCGCCGGCCCGCCAGACCCGGGTGACGACGCGGTCGGGCGAGACCTTGAACAGGTCGGTGCGCAGCAGGTACAGCGAGCCGTCGGGCGCGAAGGCCATGCCGTCGTCGGCGCGGATCGTGTTGAGGTCGAGCCCGGAGCCGGCCTGGTCCGGGGTGAGCAGGATCGACGCCTGCCCGGTGCGCGGCGGCACGTACGGGCTGCCCTTGTCCCGCTCCCGGTACTTCACCACGGCCACCACCGCGACCAGCACGAGCAGCAGCACCGCCGCCACCGCGACGTTCCGCCGCCGCCCCCCGCGCCACACCCGGCGCCCGGACCACCGCCCGGCCCACCCCCGCGCCCCGCGTCCACCACGTCCACCGCGTCCGGCCCGGGGCCCTTCCCCGCCGTCCGTCCCGCCCCCACCGGTTCCCATCCCGCCCCCCGCTCCCATCCCGCCCCCTTCTCGGCCACCGCCCCTCGTCGGCTACGCAGTCTGCCGCACCGGGTACGCCCCGCGCGCGACCCCGGCGCCTCATTGTGAGGTGGGTCGCACCGCCGCGGCACACCCGCGCCGCCGCCCGGCACCCGCCGCACCGCCCGGTAGGCTGAGGCGGTTTTCGTACCGAACCGCACCGCGCGCGCCCGCCGCGCCGACAACCCCCTTACGGAGACCGTGACTACCGCCGCCTCGCACCCCCACTCCCACCACCTGTCGCCCGCCTTCCCCGGGAGGGCCCCCTGGGGCACGGCGAACAAGCTGCGGGCCTGGCAGCAGGGCGCCATCGACGCCTACGTGGCCGCGCAGCCGCGGGACTTCCTCGCGGTGGCGACGCCGGGCGCCGGCAAGACCACGTTCGCGCTCAGCCTGGCGTCCTACCTGCTGCACAACCACATGGTGCAGCAGATCACCGTGGTCGCCCCGACCGAGCACCTCAAGACGCAGTGGGCGGACGCCGCGGCGCGGATAGGGATCAAGCTCGACCCGGACTACAGCGCGGGCCCGGTCGGCCGCGAGTTCCACGGCGTCGCGGTGACGTACGCGGGTGTCGGGGTGCGGCCGATGCTGCACCGCAACCGCTGCGAGCAGCGCAAGACCCTGGTGATCCTCGACGAGATCCACCACGCCGGCGACAGCAAGTCCTGGGGCGAGGCGTGCCTGGAGGCGTTCGAGCCGGCCACCCGCCGGCTCGCGCTGACCGGCACCCCGTTCCGCTCCGACACCAACCCGATCCCGTTCGTGGTCTACGAGGAGGGCAACGACGGCATCCGCCGCTCCGCCGCCGACTACACGTACGGATACGGCAGCGCGCTCGCCGACGGCGTGGTCCGCCCGGTGATCTTCCTCAGCTACTCCGGCACCATGCGCTGGCGCACCCGGGCCGGCGACGAGCTGTCCGCGCGGCTGGGCGAGCCGATGACCAAGGACGCCACCGCCCAGGCGTGGCGCACCGCGCTCGCGCCCACCGGCGAGTGGATTCCCAACGTGCTCAAGAGCGCCGACCAGCGTCTGACCGAGGTCCGCAAGGGCATCCCGGACGCGGGCGGCCTGGTGATCGCCACCGACCAGGACTCCGCCCGCGCCTACGCCAAGCTCCTCAAGGAGCTGACCGGACACAAGCCGACGCTGGTGCTCTCCGACGACACCGGCGCCTCCAAGCGGATCGAGGAGTTCTCCGCGTCCGACGACCGCTGGATGGTCGCGGTCCGGATGGTCTCCGAGGGCGTCGACGTGCCGCGCCTGGCGGTCGGCGTCTACGCCACCACCATCTCCACCCCGCTGTTCTTCGCGCAGGCGGTGGGGCGCTTCGTGCGGTCCCGGCGGCGCGGCGAGACCGCGTCGGTGTTCGTGCCGACCATCCCGATGCTGCTGGAGTTCGCGAACGAGATGGAGGTCGAGCGCGACCACGTGCTCGACAAGCCGAAGAAGGCGGGCGAGGAGGACCCGTTCGCCGAGGAGGACAAGCTGCTCGCCGAGGCCGAGCGGGCCGAGGACGAGGCCACCGACGACGACATGCTGCCGTTCGAGGCGCTGGAGTCCGACGCGGTCTTCGACCGGGTGCTCTACGACGGCGCCGAGTTCGGCATGCAGGCCCACCCGGGCAGCGAGGAGGAGCAGGACTACCTCGGCATCCCCGGGCTGCTGGAGCCGGACCAGGTGCAGATACTGCTCCAGCGGCGGCAGGCCCGGCAGATCTCGCACAGCAGGAAGAAACCGGACGAAGAGGCCGACCTGCTCGAACTGCCCGCCGAGCGGCGGCCGATCGTCACCCACCGCCAGCTGCTCGAACTGCGCAAGCAGCTCAACACGCTGGTCGCCGCATACCACCACCAGAGCGGCAAACCGCACGGCGTCGTCCACAACGAGCTGCGCCGGGTCTGCGGCGGCCCGCCCAGCGCGGAGGCGAGCGCCGGGCAGCTGGCCGAGCGCATCAAGAAGGTCCAGGAGTGGGCGACCCGAATGCGGTGATCTCCGCCGGATTGTAGGTGATCGGCCCCGCGTCGAACCTCAAAGTCCGGTCAAGGGAACGCCCGGATTGTGGACGACCCCTTCCGCTGAGCGGTACTCCCTCGCTACGGTGCCGGTCACGCACGCGCCGTGGCAGTGCAGCCGCGGAGCGCAGCCGGGTAACGAAACCGACCGGCGGCCTCTCCGCGCACTGCCCCGGGACCGGCAGTGCGCACCCCGCAGCTGGGGCAGTGGGATGCGCCGCCGATTTCACGAGGAGGGGGCGTCGTGACCGCGGAGACGTCTCAAACGCTCGACCGGGGCCTACGGGTCCTCAAGCTGCTCGCCGACACCGACCACGGGCTGACCGTGACGGAGCTGGCGGCCAAGCTCGGGGTGAACCGCACGGTGGTCTACCGTCTGCTGGCCACGCTGGAGCAGCACTCGCTGGTCCGCCGGGACCTCGGGGGACGGGCCAGGGTGGGGCTCGGCGTGCTGGGCCTGGCGCACCAGGTGCACCCGCTGCTGCGGGAGGCGGCGCTGCCCGCGCTGCGGGCCCTGGCCGAGGACATCGGCGCGACGGCCCACCTGACCCTCGTCGACGGCACCGAGGCGCTGGCCGTCGCCGTGGTCGAGCCGACCTGGACCGACTACCACGTCGCCTACCGCACCGGCTTCCGGCACCCCCTCGACCGCGGCGCCGCCGGGCGCGCGATCCTCGCCGGGCGCGGCATGCAGCCGACCGCCGACGGCGTGGGCTGGGAGCGGGTCGAGAGCGAGGAGCTCGCCGGGTTCGCCGCGCGTTCCGCCGGGCTCGCCGAGCACGGCTTCGACGGCACCGACCGCGTCATCGGCGCCGGCGGCGCCGTCGGCCAGGCCCGCTGCGTCATCACCTCCGGTGAACTCGAGGCCGGCGCCGCCGGCGCCGCCGCGCCCCTCCTCGGCGTCCCCGGCATCGAAGGCAGCGTCGGCGTCGTCATGCTCGCGGATTCCGTCCCGGAGCGCGTCGGCCACCGCGTGGTCGAGGCCGCCATCGAGGTCTCCGAAGCCCTCCGCTGACCCTCCGGGGTGGTGCGTTCCGCCGGTTCCGGGACCACCCGCCGGTGGTGGGCTTGTCGCGCAGTTCCCCGCGCCCCTGGATTGCGCTCGGCTCTTCCCACGAAAAGAAGCTCGCGCCCGAAGGGGCGCGGGGAACTGCGCGACAAGCCACCGCGGACCGCAAGGTCCCGTGGCTGACAGGACGGGGCAGGGCCGGGGGTGCCCACCCACCGGCAGGTGGTCCCGGAACGGGCAGGACGGGGGCACCCGGGCGGGTCCCGCCCACCCGATAAGCTTCGCCGCATGCCTGCCGTTTCCCGCCGCACCCTGATCCTCGGCCTGTGCGGCGCGTTCGTGGTCGCCCTGCTGGCCGTCGCCGCGTTCGCGCCGCTGCCGATGTCGATCGTGGTGCCCGGGCTGACCGCGAACGTCCTGGGCGCGGACAAGGGCACCCCGGTGATCACGGTGACCGGCGCGCAGACCCGCACCACCAGCGGCCAGCTCCGCCTGGTGACCGTCGCGGCGACGGCCCCGAACGCGTCGGTGCACTTCTCGGACGTCGCGAAGGCGTGGTTCAGCTCCGGCAAGGCGGTGATGCCCCGCGACTCGGTCTACCCGACCGGCGGCTCCGTCGAGGAGATCCAGAAGGCGAACCAGAAGGAGATGACCGACTCGCAGCAGGACGCCACCACCGCGGCCCTGAAGCACCTGGGCCTGTCGCCGTCGAAGGTGAAGGTCACCCTGCGGCTGGCGGACGTCGGCGGCCCGAGCGCGGGCCTGCTCTTCACCCTGGGCATCATCGACAAGGTCGAGGGCGACGGCCACGGCGGCGACCTGACCGGCGGCAAGGTGATCGCGGGCACCGGCACCATCGACGGCTCCGGCAAGGTCGGCGCGGTCGGCGGGGTCCCGCTGAAGGAGAAGGCCGCGGTCCGCGACGGCGCCACCGTCTTCATCGTGCCGCGCGGCGAGTGCAGCGACGCCAAGGCCGCGCTGCCCGGCGGGCTGAAGCTGGTCCCCGTCACCACACTGGACGGCGCCCTGTCCGCGCTGGCCGACCTGCGCGCGGGCCGTCAGACCCCCACCTGCTGAGCCGCTACACCTCGGCGCCGACCTGCTCCTGGGCCTCGGCGGCCGCCTCCGCCCCGGCCGCGTCCCACGCGCGGAACGCGGGCAGCACCAGCGGGCTCAGCGTGGCCAGCAGGTAGAGCGCGCTGACCGCCAGCATCCCGGTGCGCAGGCCCGCGTACTGCACGACGTACCCGCCGAGCAGGCCGCCCAGCGGCACCGCGACCAGTACGCCCGAGGTCACCGCGCCGAACACCCGGCTGCGCAGCCGCTCCGGGATCAGCCGCACCATCTCGGTGCCGATGATCGGGTTGAGCACGCCCGCGCCGAGCCCGCACACCGCGCAGACCACCAGCAGCGGGGCCAGTCCGGGCAGCAGCGCGGCCACCGCCGTCCGCGGGAAGCCGCAGACCAGGAACCCGCCGATGTACAGGGCCCGTTGCGAGAAGCGGTGCCCGACCGCCCCGAAGAGCAGCGACCCGGCCAGCGCGGAGCAGGCGAACACCCCGGAGACCAGCCCGACGCCGACCGATCCGCCCAGGTGCTCGCGGGCGTCCACCGGCAGCAGCACCGCCGACCACGCCTGGTCCAGCGCGTTGGTCACCATCACCATCGCCACCACCGCGAACAGCAGCCGGGCGCGCAGCAGATAGCGGTATCCCTCGGCGAGCTCGGCCCGGTACGCCGCCAGCTTCCCGCCTCGCCCGCCCCGCGCGCTCCCGGACCGCTCGCCGCGCACCGCGCCGCGGGTCCGCTCGTGCACGCCCAGCCCGATCAGCAGCGCGGAGACCGCGAAGGTGCCCGCGTCCAGCAGCAGGACGTTCGCCGCGCCGATCCCCGCGATCAGCACGCCCGCCAGCGGCGCGCCCAGCATCCGCGCCCCGCGCGTCGCGCCCTCGTACCCGCTGGAGGCGCGGGCGACCGTGGTGCCCGCGCGGGCGGCCAGCCGCGGCATCAGCACCTCGCGGGCGGTCTCGCCGGGGGAGTGGAACAGCCCGCTGACCGCCACCAGCACCAGCAGCAGCCCGTACGTGAGGTGCCCGGTGGCGTGCAGGACGGGGACGGCGACCGTGGCCAGCGCGCAGACCGTGTCGGAGACGACGCTGGTGACGGTGTAGCCGAGCCGGTCGATGAGCGGGCCGCCGAGCAGCGCCGCCAGCACCACCGGCACGGTGGAGGCGAAGGCGACCAGCCCCGCGCGGGCCGGGCTGCCGGTGGTGGCGAGCACGAACCACGGGACGGCGACCAGGGTGAGCATGTTGCCCGCGACGGAGACGACGTTGGCGGTGAGCAGCAGGGCGAGCGGGCGGCGGTCCCTGGGGCCGGCGGATATCCCGCCGGCGGGGTCCGGCCCGGAAGCGGGCATGGCGGATGAACTCATGGCGGGTCCCCCCGTGAGTGCGATGAGCGGTATGGGATCAGTGCGGGTGCGGGTGCGGGTGCGGGTGCGGGTGTGGGGACAGGTCAGTCGACGCGGCGCGGGAACGCGTGGAAGTGGACGCGTACGCTCGCCGAGCCGTCGGCGGCGGGGCTGCGCGGGTGCTCGCCCTCGGCCGGCTCCGGCACCCGGTCGCGGTAGGACTCGATCAACTCCTCGACGCGGCGCCCGAGTTCCGCCGCGAGTTCGGGGGTCAGCCGCAGCGTGAAGCTGCTGATGTCCCCCGACTCCCGCCAGGGCTCGGGCCATTCGTCGGAGGTGCCGAGCCAGGTGGTGAGGGCCTCGGCGTGCTCCACCGCGATCTGGTGCAGGAACGACCGCATGGCGCCGCGCACTTCGGGGTCGGCGTGCCCCAGGAACTCCTGGGCGCTGTCGAACCGGGTGCCGCGGTGCACCGCCTTCCACCACCGCTCGCGGCCGGTGCCGCGCTCCGGGTCGTCGGCGACGAAGCCGTGCGCGGCGAGCTGGCGCAGGTGGTAGCTGGTGGCGCCGCTGGACTCGCCGAGCCGCTCCCCGAGCCCGGAGGCGGTGGCGGGGCCGTACTCGCGCAGCGCGGCCATGATCCGCATCCGCAGCGGGTGGGCGAGGGCGCGCAGCGCGCGCGGGTCCATGACGCGGACCTCGCGCGGCTGGTCGGGGTGGCGGACGCCGTCCGCGGGGTTCTTGGGCACACCACCACGGTAGGGGAATGCAAAGATTCTTTGCAAGACTCCTTTGCAAAGAATCTTTGCATCCATGCGGCGGGGGATCAGCCCGCCTTGATGAAGCCCTCCTTCTCCAGCCAGTCCTTCGCCACGTCGTGCGGGTCCTGGCCGTCCACGTCCACTTTCGCGTTGAGCTGCTGCGCGACCGCGGTGGTGAGCTTCGCGCTGAGCGGGTCCAGCAGCCGCGCGATCACCGGGTGCTTGCGGAACGCCTTGGAGTAGATCACCGGCGCCGCGTTGTAGTTGGGGAAGAAGTTCCGGTCGTCCTTCATGACGGTCAGGTTCATCGACTTGATCCGGCCGTCGGTGGTGTACACCTCGCCCAGCAGACAGGAGTTGCTCTTGTTGATCTGGGTGTAGATGATCCCGGCGTCCATCTTCTGGATGTTCCCCGACGGCAGGCTCATGCCGTACGCCTTCTCCATGCCGACCAGGCCGTCCTGCCGGGACGCGAACTCGTTCTCCACACAGAGCGTGACGGCCTTGGGGTCCTTGCGGGCCAGCGCGGCCACGTCGGAGAGCGTCCTGAGGTGGTACTTCGCCTCGTTGCGCGCGCTGACCGCCAGCGAGTAGGTGTTGTCGAGGGTGGACGGCGGCAGCCAGGTCAGGCCGTTCTTCAGGTCCGCGTCGCGCACCGCCTGCCACTGCGCGTGCGGGCTCGCGATCGGCGTGGTGTGCCCGAGGTAGGTGATCCAGGCGGTGCCGGTGTACTCGTACATCGCGTCCGCCTGGCCGGACTTGACCGCCTCGCGGGCGCCGATCGACCCGGTGATGTTGGTGCGGTCCAGCACCGAGGCGCCGGCCGCCTTGAAGACCAGGCCGATCATCTCGCCCAGGATGATGTTCTCGCTGAAGTTCTTGGAGGTGACGGTCAGCGAGGCGCCCTTGAGCGGCTTGCCGCGCCCGAGGGTGCCCGGCTGCACATCGTCCACCAGCGGGCTGCCGCTGGTCAGCCCGCAGGAGGAGACCACCGCGAGCGCCGCCAGCCCCGCGGCGGCCGCCGCCACCGCCCGCCGCCCCGGTGCCCGGCGGCCGGCCCGCGGCGGCCGGGCGCCGTGCCGCAGCCCCGCGCCCCGCCTCACGCCTTCGCCCCCAGCCCGCGCGGCCGCAGCAGCGCCTCCGCGATCGAGGCGAGCCAGTCCACGAACAGCGCCAGCACCACCGTCAGGATCGAGCCGAGGATCAGCACCGGCATCCGCTGGTTGACGATGCCCGAGGTGATCAGGTCGCCCAGCCCCCCGCCGCCCCCGAACGTGGCCAGCGTCGCGGTGCCGACGTTGAGCACCAGCGCGGTGCGCACCCCGGCCAGGATCAGCGGGACCGCCAGCGGCAGTTCGACCCGGGTCAGCACCCCGCGCGCCGACATCCCGATGCCGCGCGCCGCCTCCACCATCGTCGGGTCGATCGCCCGCAGCCCGGCGATCGTGTTCGACAGCACCGGCAGCACCGCGTACGCGACGATGCCGATGATCGCCGTGCGCGCCCCGATGCCCAGCCAGATCACCAGCAGCGCCAGCAGCCCGATCGCCGGGGTGGCCTGCCCGATGTTCGCCAGCGCGGTGAACGCCGGTGCCACCGGCCGCAGCCGGCGCCGGGTCAGCGCGATGCCCAGCGGGATCGCGATCAGCAGCACCCAGAACGTGGAGATCGCGGTGAGCCGGATGTGCTGCCACAGCCGCAGCTGCACGTTGCCGTTGTCCAGGGAGTTGTGCTCGATCGCGTCCAGGTGGATGTTCGTGATCCACAGGTAGGTGGCGACCAGGGCGACCGCCAGGACGGCCGGGGTGATCACCAGCTTCTGCCAGGTCACCTTCCGGGCCGGACGGCCGCCCCGCCCACCGCCCCGGCCCGGGCCGCCGCCCCCCTGGTCCGTGTCGCGGCCGTCCGGGTCGGCCGCCGGATCGCCTTCGTGCTCCGGCGCGAGCCCGGTGGCCCGGCCCGCGGTGTCCCAGCGGCTCGCCCCGCCGCGCTCGCCACGGTCGTCGCGCTCGCCGCCGTACCCGTCGCGCTCGCCGTCCCGGACCCCGGTCATGACGGCGCCTGCCCGTCCTCGCCGGCTCCCGGCCCGCCCTCCTGCCGCGCCTTGACCTCCTCCAGCTCGTGCCGGTGCTCCAGCGCGGTCAGCCGGTCCGCCTCCAGCATCTCGTGCACCGAGTTCATCAGCGTCTCCATGTCCACCACGCCGATGAACTCCCCGCGCCGCCCGGTCACCGCCACCCGGCCGCCGCTGTCGGTGAGCACCGCCTCCAGCGCGTCCCGCAGCGTCGCGTCCCGGGTGACCGTGTGCGTCACCAGGGTGCCGGAGCGGGCCAGCGAGCCCCGCGCCCGCATCAGGTCGCCGCGCCGCAGCCACTTGTACGGCCGCCGCCGGCGGTCCAGCAGCAGCAGTTCGTTGTGCTGGCCGGCCCGCAGCCGGTCGAAGATCGACTGGAGCGGCTCGTCCACCGTCACCGCCGCGAAGTCGGCGATCTCCACATCCCGCACCCGGGTCAGGTTCAGCCGCTTCAGCGCCGCGCCCGCACCCACGAAGCCGGCGACGAACTCGTCGGCCGGGTTGGTGAGGATCGCCTCGGGGGTGTCGAACTGCGCGATGTGCGAGCGCTCGCGCAGCACCGCGATCCGGTCGCCCAGCTTGATCGCCTCGTCGAAGTCGTGGGTGACGAACACGATCGTCTTGTGCAGCTCGTGCTGGAGCCGGATCAGCTCGTCCTGGAGGTGGTCGCGGGTGATCGGGTCCACCGCGCCGAACGGCTCGTCCATCAGCAGCACCGGCGGGTCCGCGGCCAGCGCCCGGGCCACGCCGACCCGCTGCTGCTGCCCGCCGGACAGCTGCCGCGGATAGCGGCCGTGGAACTCCCGCGGGTCCAGGCCGACCAGGTCGAGCATCTCCTCCACCCGGTCCCGGACCCGGCTCTTGCCCCACCCGACCATCTTCGGCACCAGCCCGATGTTCTCGGCGACCGTCATGTGCGGGAAGAGCCCGGAGGACTGGATCGCGTAGCCGACCTTGCGGCGCAGCTTCACCGGGTCGATGCCGGTGACGTCCTCGTCGCCGATCCGGATGCGCCCGGACGACGGCTCGATCAGCCGGTTGATCATCTTCAGCGTGGTGGACTTGCCGCACCCCGACGGCCCGACCAGGATCACCGTCTCACCGGCGCCGATCTCCATGCTGACGCTCTCCACGGCCGGCCGCGGGTTGCCCGGGTAGCGCTTCGTCAGGTCCTCCAGGACGATCGCGGCGCCCGAGGCCCGCCCCTGGCCGCCGCCGTGCTCCTCGCCGGCCGCCGTACGGTCGGCCGCCACCCGCGCACCCGTGCTCGCGCCCGCGTCCGTGTCGGGCTCCGCCGCTTCGGGCCGGTCCGCTGCTTCAGCCACGAATCCCCCTCGGGATGGTCAGCCGGCCGATCAGGACGTAGACCGCGTCGAAGGCCAGCGCCAGCACGATGATGCCGAGGGTGCCGGCCAGCACCTCGTTGAGGGCGTTGGCGCTGCCCAGCGACGCGATCCCGGTGAAGATCTCGTTGCCCAGGCCCGGCCCGGAGGCGTAGGCGGCGATCGCGGCGATGCCCATCAGCATCTGCGTGGACACCCGGATGCCGGTGAGGATCGGCGGCCAGGCCAGCGGCAGTTCGACCCGCAGCAGCCGGGCCGCCCGGGACATGCCGATACCGCGGGCGGCCTCCACCAGCGACGCGTCCACCCCGCGCAGCCCCACGATCGCGTTGCGCACGATCGGCAGCAGCCCGTACAGCACCAGGGAGGTGACCGTCGGCGGCACGCCCAGGCCGAGCATCGGGATGAGCAGGCCGATCAGGGCCAGGGACGGGATGGTGAGGATCACCGCGGTCGTGGTGATCGAGAGGTTGCCGGCCCACTCGGCGCGGTAGGTGAGCACCCCGATCAGCACGCCGACCACGGTGGCGACCACCATGCACTGGAAGACCGCGCTGGCGTGCTGGTAGGCGTCGAACAGCAACTGCTGGTGCCGGTTGGACAGGTACTGCCAGAAACTCACGGCCGCCCTCCTCCCGTCGCCTCGCGTCCCGCGCCGGCCGCGGGGCCCGCGCGTCCCGCACGGACCGTCAGGTGTCCTGTGCGGCCTGCTCCACCAGCGGGATGATCCGCAGCGGCACCGGGTTCTCCATGACGATCGCCGTGGCGGCCCGGACGATGCCATCAAAGCCGACAACCCGATCGATCACCCGTTGGAGGTCGGCGTTCGACCGGGCCACCAGCCGGCAGAGCATGTCGCCCTCCCCGGTCGTGGTGTGCAGCTCCAGCACCTCCGGCACCCCCGCCAAGTGCGCCCGGACGTCCGTGCCTTGGCCCTGCCGGATCTCCAGCGTCGCGAACGCCGTCACCGGGTAGCCGAGCGCCGCCGGGTCCACCTGCGGTCCGAAACCGCGGATCACTCCATTGGCCCGCAGCCGGTCGAGCCGCGCCTGCACGGTGCCGCGCGCCACCCCCAGCCGCCGCGACGCCTCCAGCACGCCGATCCGCGGCTCCTCGTCCAGCAGTGTGATCAACCGGCCGTCCAGCGCGTCGATCCCCATCCCCGCCCGCCTTCCATGGTCATACTGCACAGATTGACGGTACGAGCCTGGCCTCGGCTGCACATACTGTCCAGTGAAAACCGAAACTATTGCGCACTCTGAAGGGCGGCGGGACGCTTTTCCCATGACTGCACTCACTGGGACCCCGGATGCTTTCCCCGTCAAGGGCATGGACGCCGTCGTCTTCGCGGTGGGCAACGCGAAGCAGGCGGCGCACTACTACTCCACCGCGTTCGGCATGCGCCGCGTGGCGTACGCCGGCCCCGAGAACGGCAGCCGCGAGACCGCGTCGTACGTCCTGGAGTCGGGCGGCGCGCGCTTCGTCTTCACCTCGGTGATCAAGCCGGACACCGAGTACGGCCGCTTCCTCGCCGAGCACGTCGCCGCGCACGGCGACGGCGTGGTCGACCTCGCCATCGAGGTCCCCGACGCCCGCGCCGCCTACGCCTACGCCACCGCGCACGGCGCCACCGGCCTCACCGAGCCCTACGAGCTGAAGGACGACCACGGCACCGTCGTGCTGGCGGCCATCGCGACCTACGGGCAGACCCGGCACACCCTCGTCGAGCGCACCGGCTACGACGGCCCCTACCTGCCCGGCTACGAGGCCGCCGCGCCCCTCGTCGAGCCGCCCGCGCGGCGCTTCTTCCAGGCCGTCGACCACTGCGTCGGCAACGTCGAACTCGGCCGGATGAACGAGTGGGTGTCCTTCTACAACGACGTCATGGGCTTCACCAACATGAAGGAGTTCATCGGCGACGACATCGCCACCGAGTACTCCGCGCTCATGTCCAAGGTGGTCGCCGACGGGTCCCGCAAGGTCAAGTTCCCGCTCAACGAGCCGGCCGCGGGCAAGAAGAAGTCCCAGATCGACGAGTACCTGGAGTTCTACGGCGGGCCGGGCGTCCAGCACATCGCGCTGGCCACCAACGACATCGTCGCGTCCGTCCGCGCGATGCGCGCCGCCGGCGTCGAGTTCCTCGACACCCCCGACTCCTACTACGACACCCTCGGGGAGTGGGTCGGCGAGACCCGGGTGCCCCTCGACGAGCTGCGCGAACTCAAGCTGCTCGCCGACCGCGACGAGGACGGCTACCTCCTGCAGATCTTCACCAAGCCGGTCCAGGACCGCCCGACCGTCTTCTTCGAGATGATCGAGCGCCACGGCTCCATGGGCTTCGGCAAGGGCAACTTCAAGGCCCTCTTCGAAGCGATCGAGCGCGAACAGGAGCGCCGCGGCAACCTCTGACGGCTCCCGTCGGGGGGCGGGGCGGGCGGGTGGGCGGGAGAACGCCCCTCCCCAACGGGGGAGGCATATGACACGCTGTGCGGCATGCACGATGACGTGAGAGCCGAGCTGTCGTCCGTCCTCCCGCCGGAGGCGATCGTCACGGACCCCGACGTCGTGGCGTCCTACGCCCACGACATGGCGAGCTTCTCGGACGCGGGCACCGCAGCCCTCGTCGTGCGCCCCACCTCCGTGGAACAGGTCCAGCACGTGATGCGGACGGCCACCCGGTTCCGCGTCCCGGTCGTCCCGCAGGGCGCCCGCACCGGCCTGTCCGGGGGCGCCAACGCCGTGGACGGCTGCATCGTGCTGTCGCTGGCCGCGATGGACCGCATCCTGGAGATCGACCCGGTCGAGCGGATCGCCGTGGTGGAGCCGGGCGTCGTCAACGCGGTGCTCTCCCGCGCGGTCGCCGAACAGGGCCTGTCCTACCCGCCGGACCCCTCCAGCTGGGAGCAGTGCACCATCGGCGGCAACATCGGCACCGGCGCGGGCGGCCTGTGCTGCGTGAAGTACGGGGTGACCGCCGAGTACGTCCTCGGCCTGGACGTGGTACTGGCCGACGGGCGGCTGCTGAGCACCGGCCGGCGTACCGCCAAGGGCGTCGCCGGCTACGACCTGACCCGGCTCTTCGTCGGCTCCGAGGGCACCCTCGGCGTCGTGGTGAAGGCGGTCCTCGCGCTCCGGCCCGCCCCGCGCCCCCAGTTGACCCTGGTCGCGGAGTTCCCCTCCGCCCAGGCGGCCGGCGCCGCGGTGTGCGCGGTCATGGAGTCCGGCCACGCCCCCTCGCTGCTGGAGTTGATGGACGCCACCACCATCCGCGCGGTCAACGCCATGGCGCGGATGGGCCTGCCGGAGAGCACCGAGGCGCTGCTGCTGGCCGGGTACGACTCGGACGACCCGGCCGCGGACCTCGCCGTGCTCGCCGAGCTGTGCACGGCCGCGGGCGCCACCGAGGTGGTGCCGGCCGAGGACCCCGCCGAGTCGGAGATGCTGCTCCAGGCCCGCCGGCTGGCGCTGCCCGCGCTGGAGCGGGTCTCCACCGCCTCGATGATCGACGACGTGTGCGTGCCGCGCGCCCGGCTGGCGGCCCTGCTCGACGGGGTGGCCGCGATCGCCGCGAAGTTCGACCTGACCATCGGGGTGTGCGCGCACGCCGGGGACGGCAACACGCACCCCATCGTCTGCTTCGACGTGCAGGACCCGGACCAGACCCGCCGGGCCCGCGCGTCCTTCGACGAGATCATGTCCCTCGGTCTGGCCCTCGGCGGCACCATCACCGGTGAACACGGCGTGGGACTGCTGAAGAAGGACTGGCTCGCCCGCGAACTGGGCCCGGTGGGTCTGGAGGTGCAGCGCGGTGTGAAGGCGGTCTTCGACCCGCTCGGGCTGCTCAACCCGGGTAAGGTGCTCTGACCGCCGCCGCGCTCACGCACTGGCGTCCGGGGTGTCGTCGGAGTCCGACCACGGGTCGCGCAGCCACAGCTCGTCGCCGGCCGCGGGAGCCAGCAGCCGGCTCAACCCGTCGTCCATGCCGAGCTGTTCGTGCTCGCTGCCCGGCGGCACCACCCGCAGCGTGCGCTCCAGCCAGGCGGCCACCGGCGAGGACGGCGCCTCCAGCAGCGCGTCGCCGTCGGGCGAACTGAGCGCCATGCACAGCACGCTGCGCCCGTTGACCTTCGTCGGCCAGATCCGCACGTCGCCGTGCCCGCACGGCCGGAACACCCCCTCCACGATCAGCTCACGGGCGAACGTCCAGTTGACGGGCGCGTCGGAGCCGATGTGGAAGGTGATGTGCACCGCATACGGATCGTCCGTGCGGTAGGTCAGCCGAGCCGGCACCGGAATGCTCCGTTCCGGTGAGAGCACGAGCTGCATCTCCAGTTCACGTTCCACCACGTTCTGCATGAGTCCGACGTCCTTTCCTTGGCGCGGTGGCCCCGGGTGCGGGTGTCGCGACGGGGCCTGCACCTGGAAGAGAGCGCGTACCTCTCCAACCATTACGCGGGTTTCCCCGATTCGCTTCAGATTTCTCGAACCCGGAGCGGACGGCGGCGCACCGGGGTAATGACATGTCAACGAGACGTCGTGGAGCGGGGTGCGCGCCGGCGTGGACCCGCCGGGCCGGTCATTCTGGTAGATGTGGACGTGACACCACCCCGCGGTCGAGCAGATACGGAACTGTGACCATGAGCGCACCCACCTCTGGCTCCTCGGGTTCGTCGGCATCCCCCCAGCCGTCCGCGTCCCCGGGTGGGTCCGGCGCTCCTGTGCCCGGGTACTACCCGGACCCGTCGATCCCGCACTACATCCGGTACTGGAACGGCTCCGCGTGGGTGCCGGGCACCAGCCGCCCCGCGCCGGTGGACGGGGCGCTGCCCGGCGGGTCCCCGGCGCCCGTACCCGCGCCGGCCCCCGCCCCCGTACCGGCCCCGGCGCCCGCGCCCGCCGCGCCCGGTCCGCCCGCGCTCGACGAGTCCGGCCCGATGTTCCTCGACGAGGACCCGGCCGCACCTACCGCCGAGCGGTGGAGCGAGACCGGGGTCGGCCCCGTGGCGGCGCCCGCCCCGCAGCGGCCGGTGCCCGACCCGCGGACCCATCTCGCCCAGGAGCAGGCGCCGTCCTGGCCGGCCCCGCACACCGGTGCCGGTGCCGGGCTGCCCCCGATCTCCTGGGGTTCCCCGCAGTCCCCGGCCGTCCAGGAGCCCCTGCCGGCGCCGCAGCCGCCGGCCCCCGCGCCCTTCCCGGCACCGGCCCAGCAGTCCCCGCCGCTGTCGCCCCTGGTGCCCGCACCGGCTCCGGCCCCTGCTCCTGCTCCGGCCGCGCCCGCACCCGTTCCCGAGTCCGCCGCGCAGGCGTCCGCCCCGTGGGCCGCGCAGGTGCAGGACCTGGCCCGGGGCGAGGGCGGGGTGGTGCCGTGGCGGCCGCCGGTGGACGACCCGTTCGGGGCGTCCCGGGCCCCCGACCGGCCCGGCGGGCTGGTCCGCCGGTTCCTGGCCCGGCTGGTCGACGCCGTGGTGCTCGGCGCGGTGACCGCGGTCGCCGCCGTGCCGCTGGGCACCGCGGCCTACCACCACGCCAAGGACAAGGTGGACCAGGCCCGGCTGACCGGGGAGACCGTCCGGGTCTGGCTGATCGACAGCACCACGGGCGCCCAACTCGGCGCCGTACTGGCCACGTTCCTCGTCGCCGGCGTGCTGCTGGAGGTGCTGCCGACCGCGAGGTGGGGCCGTACGCTGGGCAAGCGCCTGGTCGGGCTGCGGGTGCTGGACATCGAGGCGCAACTGCCGCCCGGCTTCGGCCTCAGCGCGCGCCGCTGGCTGCTGCGCACCGTGCTGAACCTGCTGGCGGTCGGCGTGGTCGGCGTGGCCTGGTGCCTCTTCGACCGCCCCTGGAAGCAGTGCTGGCACGACAAGGCGGCCCGTACGTTCGTCGCCCGCGGCTAGCTTCGCCGTACTCCGATCGGCTGCGGCCCGCGGGCGGGGGAGCGGCACCCGGGCTTGACTCGGGGCATGAGTAGCGATCAGCCCGGCGGCGGCTCACCGTACGACAAACCGTCAGGCGGGCAGCAGCCCCCGCCGGACCAGCCGCCGCCCGGCAACCCGTACGGCGGCAACCCGTACGGCGGGGGCCCGGGCGGGCAGAGCCCGTACGACCAGAACCCGTACGGTCAGCAGCCCTACGGCGGCGGCCCGGGCGGCCCCGACCCGCTGGCGGGGATGCCGCCGCTCGCGGAGGCCGGCCGGCGGCTGCTGGCGCGGATCATCGACATCATCATCGTGCTGATCCCCTCCTACCTCCTGGACTGGGCGTCCGTCGGGGCGCAGGGCAGCCACTTCACCGCGGGCCGCTCCGCGGTCGGCGGGATCTTCACCGCGGGCATCGGCTTCCTCTACGAGTTCCTGATGACCCGCGCGACCGGGCAGACCGTCGGCAAGCGCCTGCTCGGGATGCGCGCGGCCATGCTGGACAACGGCCGGGTCCCCGACTCCTACGCCGCCGCGATCCGCGCGGCCATCCTGTGGCTGCCCGCCTTCTGCTGCTCCTGCGTCTGGTTCCTCGTCATCGGCGCGACGATCGTCATCGACCGCCCCTACAAGCAGGGCATCCACGACAAGGCCGCCAAGACCGTCGTGGTCCAGGCCACGCCGTAGTGCGGGAGGCCGGGGCGCCGGGCGCCGCGGCTCAGCGCAGGGAGTGCTCCCGGGCCGGTGCCGGGGCCGCCGCGCGCGCCGGCTGTTCGGCGGCACCGTCCCCGGCGGGCCGCAGCGCGGCCGCGACCACCACCCCGAGCAGCAGCCCGAGCGCGGCGAACCCGATCACCGCCCCGGTGGAGGACGCCCCCGTCAGCAGCAGGACCGCGAAGGTGAACAGGACCACGGTGCCGGCACCGTAGGCGACTTGCGCGTGCGTGGGGCGTGGCATGAGGGGACCGTCCTCAAGGGGGTGCGTCGAGATGCGGGGGCCTGCTGACGGGCGTGACTCTACGGTTCGAAATGCCCAGACCCGTCCCCGGGTAAGCGTTGCCTCACCCGCGGTGCGGAGCACGGGGGGCGCACGGGGTCGCACGTGTGACCGATACCTCAACGCCTGTGCGACGCAGTCCCGTTGGGGCCGCTGGCGTCCGGTCGGCGGATCGCGGTCACCGGGAAGCGGCCCAGCTAACCAGCACGTCATGCGCAAGTCAAGATCTGTCTTTTCGCCCGTCGCTCCGGTGCAATGGCATTTCCCAAGGGGAGGTCAAGGATCTTGAAAAGACAGCACTGGATCAGCCAAAGAGCCGCCCTGGCAGCCGCGATAGCCGTGCTCGCGGTCCCGGCCGCCGCCACCGGCGCGGCCGCGGCGTCCGCGGGCTCCGGCAGCACCGGCACCACATCCGCCGCCGCCGAGCACGACCCGGCGCAGGCCGAACCGCACAACCTGCCGGGCCCGTTCAGCAAGCAGCAGGCCGCCGAGCACTCCGCGGCCCTCCAGCAGGTCGTCTCCGGCGACGCCACCGTCCAGCAGCGCGACGGCTCCCAGGTGGTCCAACTCGGCCACGGCAAGGGCAAGCAGAGCAAGTACGTCGAGCTGGGCCGGGAGAAGACCGACAAGATCTTCACCATCCTGGTGGAGTTCGGCGACCAGGTCGACGACACCACGACCTACGACCCCGACGGCCCGGACGGACCCGAGCCGCCCGTGGCCAAGTACGGCGGCGACCCCGGCCCGGCCCACAACACCATTGCCCAGCCGGACCGTTCGCAGGACAACAGCACCGCCTGGCAGGCCGACTACGACCAGCAGCACTTCCAGGACCTGTACTTCTCCCACGCCAAGGACACCGAGTCGCTGGCGAAGTACTACGAGAAGCAGTCCTCGGGCCGCTACTCGGTCGACGGCGAGGTCTCGGACTGGGTCAAGGTCCCCTACAACGAGGCCCGTTACGGCTCCGACTGGTGCGGCTCCACCATCTGCTCCAGCGCCTGGGACCTGATCCGCGACGCCACCACCGCCTACGTCGCCGACCAGCAGGCGCATGGCCGCACCGCCGCGCAGATCAAGGCCGACCTGGCGCAGTACGACCAGTGGGACCGCTACGACTACGACGGCGACGGCGACTTCAACGAGCCGGACGGCTACATCGACCACTTCCAGATCGTGCACGCCGGTGAGGACCAGTCGGCCGGCGGCGGCGCCCAGGGCACCGACGCGCTGTGGGCGCACCGCTGGTACGCCTACGGCAGCGACGCGGGGAAGACCGGGCCCGAGGGCGACAAGGCCGGCGGCACCGAGATCGGCGACACCGGCATCTGGGTCGGCGACTACACCCTCCAGCCGGAGAACGGGGGCCTGGGCGTCTTCGCCCACGAGTACGGCCACGACCTCGGCCTGCCCGACGAGTACGACACCTCCTACGTCGGCGAGAACAGCACCGCGTTCTGGACGCTGATGTCCTCCGGCTCCTGGATGGGCACCGGCCAGAACGCCATCGGCGACCTGCCCGACGACATGAACGCCTGGGACAAGCTCCAGCTCGGCTGGCTGAACTACGGCACCGCCAAGGCCGCGACCCGCTCCACCACCAAGCTGGGCGTCGCCGAGTACAACACCAAGGACAAACAGGCGCTGGTGGTGCAGCTGCCCGACAAGTCCGTCACCACCACCGTCACCACGCCCGCCGAGGGCGACAAGCAGTGGTGGAGCGGCATGGGCGACGACCTGTCCAACACCCTGACCCGCACCGTGGACCTCACCGGCGCCACCACCGCCGCCCTGGACCTCAAGGGCTGGTGGGACATCGAGCAGAACTACGACTTCCTCTACACCGAGGTCTCCACCGACGGCGGCGCGAACTGGACCGCGCTGGAGGGCACCGCGAACGGCAAGGCGCTGCCCCGCGACGGCAGCGACCGCCCGGCCCTGACCGGCACCTCCGGCGCCTACGAAAACCTGTCCTTCCCGCTGGACGCCTACGCCGGCCGGCAGATCCAGCTGCGCTTCCGCTACGCCACCGACGGCGGCGTGGCCCAGCAGGGCTTCGCGGCCGACGCGATCAGCGTCACCGCCGACGGCGAGGCGCTGCTCACCGACGGCGCCGAGACCGACGACAACGGCTGGAGCGCCGACGGCTTCTCCCGGATCGGCGCCTCCTTCAGCAAGGACTACCCGGAGTACTACATCGCCGAGAACCGGCAGTACACCTCGTACGACACCACGCTGAAGACCGGCCCGTACAACTTCGGCTGGACCAGCACCCGGCCGGACTGGGTGGAGCACTACCCGTACCAGACCGGGCTGCTGGTGTGGCTGTGGGACACCTCGCAGCAGGACAACAACGTCGGCGCCCACCCCGGCAGCGGCGAGATCCTGCCGGTGGACGCGCACGCCAAGCCGGAGACGTTCACCGACGGCACCGTCATCCGCAACCGGGTCCAGGCGTACGACTCGCCGTTCAGCTGGTACCCGTCGGCCGGGTTCACCCTCCATGACGACGGCGTCGCCAAGCGCATCGCCGCCAAGCCCGGCGCCCCGGTCTTCGACGACCACTACGGAACGTACTGGTACGCGAGCAACCCGTACGGCAGCGTCAAGGTCCCCGACACCAACACCCGGCTGACGATCACCGGCCAGGCCCTCGACGGGAGCACCCTGACGGTCCAGGTGAGCCCGTCACATCGGTAACATCGGTCACACTCGCCGCGCTGACCTGCGGTGACGCGACGTACGGCCGCCGTCCCCTGGTGGGCGGCGGCCGATGCGCAGAAGATGTGCTCATGGCGGTCGGCGGTTTCATCAAGCTCCCGGGCGGCACGGTCGTGGTGGCGCTCGCCCTGCCGCACCCGGCGTGCCCCGAGCTGGCCGTACGGGTGGTGGTGCACGCGGTGAACCGCCAGCGCGCCCTGACCCGGCTGAGCAACCTCGGGTTCCGCGGCGCGCGGCTGACCGGCAACGCCGAGCCGCCCACCCCCGACGAGGTCTCCGCGGTGCTGCACCACCCCGACGGCCTGGTCTGGCGGGAGTACGGGGCCCTGGGCACGGACCCCTGGTACCCGATCTCCACGCTGAAGCGGCTCAGCCACCACGCGTAGCCGGCGGGTTCCCTTGCGCGGGACCCGGGCAAGGGGCAAGGGGCCTGGGGCCTGGGGTCACGCTCCGCCCGCGGCCGCGACCTCTCCGTGCAGCTCCACCCCGGCCGCCCGCAGCTGCACCAGCGCCTGCCGGGTGGTCTCCGGCGCCACCCCCGCGGTCAGGTCCAGCAGCACCCGGGTGGTGAAGCCCTCCCGGGCCGCGTCCAGCGCGGTGGCGCGCACGCAGTGGTCGGTGGCGATCCCCACCACGTCCACCTCGTCGACCTCCCGCTCGCGCAGCCACGCGGCCAGCCCGGCGCCGTTCTCGTCCCTGCCCTCGAAACCGCTGTACGCCGCCGCGTAGGCGCCCTTGTCGAAGACCGCGTCCACCGCGCCCGAGGCCACCGCGGGCGTGAAGTTCGGGTGGAACCCGACCCCCTCGGTGCCCGCGACGCAGTGCGGCGGCCAGGACGACACGTAGTCCGGCTCGTCCGAGAAGTGGTCGCCCGGGTCCACATGGTGGTCGCGGGTCGCCACGACGTGCCGGTACACCCCGGCGGACTGCCCGATCAGGTCGGTGACCGCGGCGGCCACGTCCGCGCCCCCCGGCACCGCGAGGCTGCCGCCTTCGCAGAAGTCGTTCTGCACGTCCACGATGATCAGTGCGCGGTGCATGTCTGTCTCCGAGTGCTTTCCGGTTCGCCGGTGCCGAGCGTAGGGACTGAGCCCCTCCCACGGGAAGAGGGGGCGCGGGCCGCCTCTTCCCGCGGGCGGCCGGGACCGGCCTACATGGTCTCCGTGGGGAGCACCGGCTCGCCACGCGAGAGCTGGGTCGCCGACAGCGGCAGCCCCGCCCGCGCGGCGATGTGCCGGGTGCGCGCGGCGTCCAGCGGCTCGCGCCCGACCACCTCGCCGCCGCGCACCAGCGGCACCAGCAGCTGCCGGTCCACCAGGTCCGCGGGGATCTCGCCGCTGCCCACCACCTCGGCCTCGGCGACGCCGTCGGCGTCCAGCCGCCGCGCGGCCCACTTGCGGCCGCCCACGCTGGTCTTCCCGCCCAGCGCCCGCTTGGCGACCGGGGTGAGCGGCGCGTCCGCCTCGCCGGGCACGGACGCGCGGGCGACCAGCTTGTAGACCATCGCGCAGGTGGGGTGCCCGCTGCCGGTGACCAGCGACGTGCCGACCCCGTAGGCGTCGACCGGCGCCGCGGCCAGCGACGCGATCGCGTACTCGTCCAGGTCGGAGGTGACCACGATCTTCGTCTCCCGCGCCCCGAGGTCGTCCAGCTGCTGCCGCACCCGGTGGGCGAGCAGCAGCAGGTCGCCGGAGTCGATCCGGACCGCGCCCAGCTCCGGCCCGGCCACCTCCACGGCGGTGCGCACCGCCTCGGTCAGGTCGTAGGTGTCCACCAGCAGCGTGGTGCCGCGGCCGAGCGACTCGACCTGCGCGGTGAAGGCGTCCCGCTCGCTGTCGTGCAGCAGGGTGAAGGCGTGCGCGCTGGTGCCGATGGTGGGCAGCCCGTAGCGGAAGCCGGCGGCGAGGTTGGAGGAGGAGCGGAACCCGCCGACGTAGGCGGCCCGCGCGGCGGCGACCGCGGCCAGTTCGTGGGTGCGCCGCGCGCCCATCTCCATCAGCGGCCGGCCGCCGGCCGCCACCGCCATCCGGGAGGCGGCCGCGGCGATCGCCGAGTCGTGGTTGAGGATCGACAGGACCACCGTCTCCAGCAGCACCGCCTCGGCGAAGCTGCCCTCCACCCGCAGGATCGGCGAGCCGGGGAAGTACACCTCGCCCTCGGGGTAGCCCCAGATGTCGCCGGTGAAGCGGTAGTCCGCGAGCCACTTCAGCGTCGCTGCGTCCACCACCCGCTCCCGTTCGAGGAACTCCAGCACGGGAGCGTCGAACCGGAAGTTCTCCACCGCGTCCAGGACGCGGCCGGTGCCGGCCGCGACGCCGTAGCGCCGCCCCTCCGGCAGCCGCCGGGTGAACGCCTCGAAGACCGAACGGCGGTGCGCGGCGCCGCTCTTGAGCGCCGCCTGAAGCATCGTGAACTCGTACCGGTCGGTGAACAGCGCGGTGGACGGCACGTCCACCGGCAGTGCCAGGTCTGCTGTGCTCATGGCGATGATGCTACCCCTCATTTCGTCAAACTGACGAGATCTCGCTCTGTGGGCCCTCTCACACGCCCATTTGTGCGACGGCCCCCCGGGGCGGCAGCATGGAACCTGTGAGTGTCGCGCCTGTTGAGATCGAGCGTCCCGAGTCGAGCGGGGCCCCTTCCGTGGTCCCCGAACCGGACGTTCCGTGGGTGACGCTCGTGCACAACGACCCCGTCAACCTCATGAGCTACGTGACGTACGTGTTCCAGACGTACTTCGGGTACTCGAAGAGCAAGGCCACCAAGCTGATGAAGGACGTCCACTACAAGGGGCGGGCCGTGGTCTCCAGCGGCACCCGCGAGGAGATGGAGCGGGACGTGCAGGCGATGCACGGCTACGGTCTGTGGGCGACGCTGTCCCAGGACCGCTGATGGCGCGCCGACGGGCCCGCGCCGGCTACTTCGAGCCGGTCCGCGGCGGCGGGGCGGCCATCGCGCTGGACGAGGTGGAGATCTCGATCCTGCGCAGCCTGACCGTGCAGCTGCTGGAACTGGTCGGCCCGGGCGAGCAGCCGGACGGCGCCGACGACGACCCGCTCGCGCGGCTCTTCGCCGAGGGCCCCACCAAGCCCCCGGACGACCCCGCGCTGGCCCGGCTCTTCCCGGACGCCTACGAGGAGACCGCCGACGCCTCGGAGTTCCGCCGCTTCACCGAGAACGACCTGCGGGCCCGCAAGCGCGACGACGCGCTGGCGGTGATCCGGGGCCTGGACGCGGGCGGACCGGTGCTGAAGCTGACCGGCGACGAGTCCCGGCAGTGGCTGGGCACCCTCAACGACCTGCGGCTGACCCTGGGCACCCGGCTCGGCGTCAGCGAGGACGAGGGCAGCGAGCTGTACCACCTGCCCGACAGCGACCCCCGCAAGCCGCTGGTCATGGCCTACCTGTGGCTCGGCGGGCTCCAGGAGAGCCTGGTCGAGACGCTGATGCACTGATGCACTGATGCACTGATGCACTGATATGTACTGAGGGCACTGACGGCTCCTCGCGCGGCGCACCCCCGCCCCAAGCTCCCGCGCAACCCGGGCGGCGCGTTCTTCGGCCTTTACGGTGGCGTGCGGCCCGGCTGCCCCGCCGACCGGGCCGCGGCGCCCGCCACGGGGTACACATCCGCGCATGGCGGACGAAACGCGTGTGCGGCCCGGGCCCGGCGAGCCCGCGGACACCGAGGGCTACGCCCGGGGCCTGGGCAGCCGGCAGGTCCAGATGATCGCGATCGGCGGCGCCATCGGCACCGGCCTGTTCCTCGGCGCCGGCACCGCGATCCACCGGGCCGGCCCCGGCCTGCTGCTGATGTACGCCGTCGCCGGCGCGGTCGTCTTCTGCATCATGCGCGCCCTGGGCGAACTGCTCACCTACCGCCCGGTCTCCGGCTCCTTCGCCGACTACGCCCGGGAGTTCCTCGGCCCCTTCACCGGCTACGCCACCGGCTGGACCTACTGGCTGATGTGGGTCGTCACCGGCATGGCCGAGGTCACCGCCGCGGCCACCTACACCGCCTACTGGTGGCCGGCGGTGCCGCAGTGGAGCGCCGCGCTGGTGTTCCTGCTGCTGCTGGCCGGCGTCAACCTGGTCTCGGTGGGCCTCTTCGGCGAGATCGAGTTCTGGCTGTCCACGGTGAAGGTCACCGCGATCCTCGGGATGATCCTGATCGGCGTCGGCGTGCTCACCCTCGGGGTGTCGGCAGCCGGGCACACCGCGTCCGTCGGCCACCTGTGGCGGGACGGCGGCTTCTTCCCCCACGGCGTCGGCCGGTCGCTGCTGACCTTGCAGATGGTGATGTTCGCCTACCTCGCCGTCGAACTCGTCGGCGTCACCGCGGGCGAGGCCCGCGAACCGCGCCGCACCCTGCCCAAGGCGATCAACACGCTGCCGTGGCGGATCGCGCTGTTCTACGTCGGCGCGCTCGCGGTGATCCTGTGCGTGGTGCCCTGGACCCGCTTCCAGCCCGGCGTCAGCCCCTTCGTGGCCGCCTTCGCGGAGATCGGCATCCCTTTCGGTGCTGGGGTGGTCAACTTCGTGGTGCTCACCGCCGCCCTGTCGTCCTGCAACTCCGGGATGTACTCCACCGGCCGCATGCTGCGCGACCTCGCCGCCAACGGGCAGGGCCCGCGCGCCTTCGACCGGCTCACCGCCCGCCGCACCCCGGCCGCCGGCACCCTCGCCTCGGTGGGCGTGATGGGCGTCGGCGTATGGGTCAACTACGTCGACCCGGACGGGGCGTTCACCTACATCACCGCCTTCGCCACCGTGGCCGCGGTGTGGACCTGGGCGGTGATCCTCCTCGCGCACATCCGCTACCGCGCCGCCGTACGCGCCGGTCGGGCCGCACCCGCCTGGTTCACCGCACCCGGGGGAGCGGCCGCCAGCTGGTGCGCGCTGGCCTTCCTCGCCCTCGTCCTGGTGCTGATCGGCATCGACACCGACGCCCGGGTGTCGCTGTACGGGGTGCCGCTGTGGGCGGCGCTGCTCGGCGCCGGCTACCGGGTGCTGCGCCGGCGCGACCCGGCGGCGTTCGCCCGCCGCCCGCACCTGCCGCCGGGTGCCCCCGGCGCGGACGGCCCCGGGCCGGGCGCCCCGGACCCGGCGGTAGGCGAGGCCGGCGGACTGCCCGGCACCCCGGCCGTGTAGCCGCCGCGGCGGCCCCTGTTACTTTTCCCGCATGCTCACCATCACCCAGGACCTGTACGACGCGATCGTCGCCCACGCCCGCGCCGACCACCCCGACGAGGCGTGCGGGATCGTGGCGGGCCCGGCGGGCAGCGGCCGCCCCGAGCGGTTCGTGCCGATGCTGAACGCGGCCCGCTCGCCGACGTTCTACGAGTTCGACTCCACCGACCTGCTCCGGCTCTACCGCGACATGGACGACCGCGACGAGGAGCCCGTGATCGTCTACCACTCGCACACCGCGACCGAGGCGTACCCCTCCCGGACCGACATCAGCTACGCCAACGAGCCCGGCGCGCACTACGTCCTGGTCTCCACCGCGGAGGAGTTCCAGTTCCGCTCGTTCCGCATCCTGGACGGCCAGGTCACCGAAGAACCGGTCGAAGTGGTGCCATCCGCGCCCTGACCTTCCGGATGCTGGGACGGGCTCGCCGGGCGCCGGGCGGGAATCGATACGATGACCGCATGGTTGTCCATGGTGTGAGCGACTCATGAGCGGCACCGCACCCGGTGCGCTGCTCGTGGCGCGGCTGCACGTCGACCTGTGCCGCCGCACCGCCGCGGCGTGTCAGTAGCCACGTACGCCCTCCGCCGAGGCGACCCGCCGCCCGCCGTGGCCCGGCCCCCGTGGTCCGGCAGAAAACCGCACGGCCCGCACCGCACCACCCCGGCTCCAGACCGGCGTCACCCACCCCGCTTCGTCCGCACCCACAGGAGCACCGTCATGGCCATCGAGGTCCGCATCCCGACCATCCTCCGCACGTACACCGACGGCCAGAAGGCCGTCGAGGGTGCCGGGACCACGCTCGACGAGCTGTTCACCGACCTCGACTCCCGCCACGCCGGGCTGCGCGACCGGGTCGTCGACAACGGCGAACTGCGCCGCTTCGTGAACGTGTACCTCAACGACGAGGACGTCCGCTTCCTCAAGGGCATCGCCACCGAGGTCGCCGACGGCGACAGCGTGACGATCCTGCCCGCCGTCGCCGGCGGCTCGACCGCCGTCACCGCCCCGTCCGGCCACCGCTGATGCGGTACGACAGCCCGCTGGCCGCGGTCGGCAACACCCCGCTGGTGCGGCTGCCCCGGCTGTCGCCCTCGGACCGGGTGAGCGTCTGGGCGAAGCTGGAGGACCGCAACCCGACCGGCTCGGTCAAGGACCGGCCCGCGCTGCACATGATCGAGCGGGCCGAGGCCGAGGGCGTGCTCACCCCCGGCTGCACCATCCTGGAGCCGACCTCCGGCAACACCGGCATCTCGCTGGCGATGGCGGCCCGCCTCAAGGGCTACCGCATCGTCTGCGTGATGCCCGAGAACACCTCGTCCGAGCGGCGCGAACTGCTGGCGATGTGGGGCGCGGAGATCATCTCCTCGCCCGCGGCCGGGGGTTCCAACACCGCGGTGCGGGTGGCGAAGGAACTCGCCGCCGAGCACCCGGACTGGGTGATGCTCTACCAGTACGGCAACGCGGCCAACCCCGGCGCCCACTACGCCACCACCGGCCCGGAGATCCTCGCCGACCTGCCCACCATCACGCACTTCGTGGCGGGCCTGGGCACCACCGGCACCCTGATGGGCGTCGGCCGCTACCTGCGGGAGAAGGTGCCCGGCGTCACCATCGTGGCCGCCGAGCCGCGGTACGACGACGTCGTCTACGGCCTGCGCAACCTCGACGAGGGCTTCGTCCCCGAGCTGTACGACGAGTCGGTGCTCTCCACCCGCTACTCGGTCGGCTCGCAGGACGCGGTGCGCCGCACCCGCGAACTGCTGTCCGAGGAAGGCATCTTCGCCGGGGTCTCCACCGGTGCCGCGCTGCACGCGGCGCTCGGCGTGGCCCGCAAGGCGGAGCACTCCGGCGAGCGGGCGGACATCGTCTTCGTGGTCGCCGACGGCGGCTGGAAGTACCTGTCCACCGGCATCTACACCGCCGCCTCCACCGAAGAGGCGGTCGCCGCGCTGCACGGCCAGCTCTGGGCGTAAGGCGCCTGCGGCGAACGGCACTTGGCCCGGCGGCGCCCCCGCGCGGGACGACCGCCCGGACACCGCCTACCACGGACGACCCGCCCCCGGCCGCACGGTCGGGGGCGGGTCGCGTTCGCAGCGGGGTTCGGGGTGACCCGGACTGGTGATTCCGCCCACAACCGGTGCCCGTAAGAGCGCGCTGCGCAGCGGCCCGCTTTACCCTTCCTAGAACGTGGCGGGAGTCCGCCACCCTAGGAGCCGGAATCGGGGCGAGCGCCGCGCCCTCGGAGGTGGACCCCGCGATGAACCTCACCGTCGTCGGCTGCTCGGGCTCGTTCCCGTCCGCGGACTCGGCCTGTTCGAGCTACCTGCTCGAAGCGGACGGCTTCCGGCTGCTGCTCGACATGGGCAACGGGGCCCTGGGCGAACTCCAGCGCCATTGCGGCCTGTACGACCTGGACGCGGTGCTCCTCAGCCACCTGCACGCCGACCACTGCATCGACATGTGCGGCTACTTCGTGGCCCGCTACTACCGGCACGAGGGCGGCCCGGTCTCGGCGATCCCCGTCTACGGCCCGGCCGGCACCGAGCGGCGGTTGAACATCGCCTACGGCGACGTGCCGGACGAGAAGTGCATGAGCGAGGTCTTCGACTTCCGCACCCTGGAGCCCGGCGCCTTCCGGCTCGGCCCGTTCCAGGTCACCACGGACGCGGTCAGCCACCCGGTGGAGGCGTACGGCTTCCGGATCGAGGCGGACGGCCGCAGCCTCGCCTACTCCGGCGACACCGGGCCCTGCGAGGCGCTCAGCGGCCTGGCCGAGGGCGCCGACCTGTTCCTGTGCGAGGCGTCCTTCACCCACGGCAAGGAGGACATCCCCGACCTGCACCTCAACGGGCTCCAGGCCGGGCAGATCGCCGAGAGCGCGGGCGCGGGGCGCCTGGTGCTCACCCACATCCCGCCGTGGACCAACCCGTCGGTCAACCTCCGTGACGCGCAGACCGCCTTCGGCGGGCCGGTCGAGCTGGCGAAGGCGGGCGCGGTCTACGAGATCTGACCGGCCCCCGGCCGTACGCCCGGCGCCGGTGCACCGTCCGTGACCGCCGGTGACGTCCCCCCAACAGTGGGTTAGTGTGACATATCGGAAACACACCGACCCGCCCGGCGGGCCCCGGCACGCCACAGCAGCCGGGGCCAGGACGACAGGAGACGCGGATGGCCACCAAGGCAGAGAAGATCGTCGCCGGGCTCGGCGGGATCGACAACATCGAAGAGGTCGAGGGCTGCGTCACCCGGCTGCGCACCGAGGTCGTCGACCCCGGCCGGGTCGACGAGGACGCCCTCAAGGCCGCCGGCGCCCACGGGGTGGTCAAAATGGGCACCGCGATCCAGGTCGTCATCGGCACCGACGCCGACCCGATCGCCGACGAGATCGACCAGATGATGTAGCCGCGCCGGCCACCTGGGCCGCCCGGGCCGCCCCGCCCGGCGCCCCCGGCCCCGCGCTCCCAAAGGACGGCGGCAGACCGTGACTCCGGGTGGCCGTTCACCCGGATAGGCTCCACACATGTCACGATTCGACGGCCGCACCCCCGACCAGCTCCGCCCCGTCACCATCGAGCGGGGCTGGAGCAAACACGCCGAAGGGTCCGTCCTGGTCTCCTTCGGCGACACCCGAGTCCTCTGCACCGCCAGCGCCACCCAGGGCGTACCCCGCTGGCGCAAGGGCAGCGGCGAAGGCTGGGTCACCGCCGAGTACAGCATGCTGCCGCGCGCCACCAACACCCGCGGCGACCGCGAGTCCGTCCGCGGCAAGATCGGCGGCCGCACCCACGAGATCTCCCGCCTGATCGGCCGCTCGCTGCGCGCCGTCATCGACTACAAGGCGCTCGGCGAGAACACCGTCGTCCTCGACTGCGACGTCCTCCAGGCCGACGGCGGCACCCGCACCGCCGCGATCACCGGCGCCTACGTCGCCCTCGTCGACGCCGTCAGCTGGATGCAGGCCAACCACCTGGTCCGCCTCAAGGCCAAGCCGATCACCGGCAGCGTCGCCGCGGTCAGCGTCGGCATCGTCGACGGCGTCCCCGTCCTCGACCTCCCCTACGAGGAGGACGTCAAGGCCGAGACCGACATGAACGTCGTCTGCACCGGCGACGGCCGCTTCGTCGAGGTCCAGGGCACCGCCGAGGGCGCCCCCTTCGACCGGGCCGAACTCGACGCGCTGCTCGCACTGGCCACCGGCGGGTGCGCCGAGCTGACGAAGATCCAGCAGGCGGCTCTCGCCGAGGGCTGACCGCAGTTGATCGCCCGCCCCCGCGCGGGCGGCCCCGTGTACCGTGTGCCGCGTGTCAACCGACGTGCGGCACACGGCCGTACGCCCGCGACAGGGGAGGGGCCACCGCATGAACGTCCGCCGCCGCACCGCGGTCCGCACCGCCGTCCGCGCCACCGCCCGCACCGCCCCAGGCGCCGCACGCTCCACACCGGCCGCCCGCTTACCGGTCCCCGCCGCAGCCCTCCCGGCCGCCGTCCTGCTGCTCACCGCCTTCCTCACCACCGCCTGCCAGGGCGCCGCCGCCCGCGCACTGGACTGCGCCAAGACCGCCGCTGCCATCGCCGGCGACATCCAGGACCTCCAGAGCACCGCCACCAACGTCGGCCAGGTCTCCGACGCCGGCCGCCGCAAGGACACCGTCTCCGCGCTCGACAAGGTGCAGAAGGACCTCAACCGGCTCGGCAGCGGCCACGGCTCCGACGTCGGCCACGCCGCCTCCGACCTGTCCACCTCGGTCCGCCACGCCCGCACCACCGCCGCCGGCGGCCACGACCCCGACCTGCGCCCCGTCGCCTCGGCGGCCGGCCGGCTGACGGTGGTCTGCGCCAAGGGATAACGGCGCCAAGGGATAATCGCGGCATGACCACCCGCCTCGTCCTCGCCACCCGCAACGCCCACAAAGTCACCGAACTGCGGGCCATCCTCGCGGCGGCCGGCCTCGACCACGAACTCGTGGGCGCCGACGCCTATCCGGAGATTCCCGACGTCAAGGAGACCGGGGTCACCTTCGCGGAGAACGCGCTGCTCAAGGCGCGCGCCCTCGCCGACGCGACCGGACTGCCCGCGATCGCCGACGACTCGGGCCTGTGCGTGGACGTGCTGGGCGGCGCCCCCGGCATCTTCTCCGCCCGCTGGGCCGGCCGGCACGGCGACGACGCCGCCAACCTCGACCTGCTGCTCGCCCAGCTCGGCGACATCGAACACCCCCACCGCGCCGCCCACTTCACCTGCGCGGCCGCCCTGGCGCTGCCCGACGGCACCACCCGCGTCGTCGAGGGCCGGCTGCGCGGCACCCTCCGCCACGCCCCCGCGGGCACCGGCGGTTTCGGCTACGACCCCATCCTCCAGCCCGACGGCGAGGAGCGGACCTGCGCCGAGCTGACCGCCGAGGAGAAGAACGCCATCAGCCACCGCGGCCAGGCCTTCCGCGCCCTGACCCCCCTCCTCACCGACCTCCTCCCCTGAGCAGGCGGAAAAGCAGCGAGCCCGCCGGGAACACCCAGCGGGCTCGCCTTGCACGTGCGGTCGGTGGGACTCGAACCCACATGGGATTTCTCCCACGGCGTCCTAAGCGCCGCGCTTATGCCAGTTCAGCAACGACCGCCAGCAGCCTCATGGTATCGGGTCGCCCTACTTCGTGTCGGCCCCACATCAGGCCACAGCCGTCACCGCTCGGCACCAGGCTCCGTCCGCCCACCGCCACGGCACCAGGTCGATGTGACCGCATGGCAGTTCGGGCAGAGCAGCCGTAGGTTCGGTGCGCGGTTGTCCGCAGGGTCGCCGTTCACATGGTCGACCTCCAACGTGATCGGCTGCCCGCGCCACACCGGTGGTGTCCCGCACTCGGCACACGTCTCCGGAACTCCCGTCTCCAGCAGCGCTCGGCGCAGCAGCGATGTCCTCGTTCGGGCCGCGTCGCCACGCTTGACGAGGATCTCGGCGGGTGCCCGGCGCGGTATCGGGCCCGGCCGGCCTCGGCCGTGCGCCTGGCCGAGGAGGTGCGAGGTGTCGAGCCGGTCCTCGGCCACCCAAGCCCGCAGCAGCGCGCGGGTCCGGCTGCCGTCCGGTATGCCCAGAGCGCGGAGCACACCCGCGATCGAGACCGCGTCGGCGACGGCGTCCCGCAGCCGCTGTGGTGCAGGCCGTGCGGCCGCTCCTTCGCCGGCCGCCCTGCTCACGAGGCACGACCCTTCGCCCGACCGCGGTAGGAATCCGTCGCCGCATGGCAGTTGGGGCAGAGCAGCCGTAGGTTCGGTGCGCGGTTGTCCCGCCAGTTCGCGTCGACGTGGTCGACCTCCAGGGGCAGGGGCCGGCCCCGCCAGACCGGACCTGTGCCGCAATGTGCGCACTGCTCCGGGACACCCCGCGCCAGCAGGGCCCGCTTGAGCCGGTCGCCGGGTATCCGCCGGGCGCGGGCGGGAGCCTGCACCACCAGCAGCGACTCCGGGGACGGCCGTCCGCGACGCTCGCCCTGCCGGGAAGGCGGCGCGAAGTGCGAGGTGTCGATCCCGAGCGCCCTGACCCGGCGGGTGATGTGCGTGTGGTGGCCGCCGGTCACGTCGAGACCGAGTCGGCGTAGAACCTCGCACATGGTGGTCGATGCCGCGACGGCCGGCGCCAGGGCCTCCTTCGTCCACCGAGTGCCCTCCCGCCGTAGGTGGGAGGTGTCGATCCCGTGGCGGCGGATCAACTCCCGGACGTACTTGCGGGTCGGGCTGCGCGGGTCCACCCCGAGGCGCCGCAGCGCCTCGGAGAGCGTCTGCGACGGCGCCACGGCCGCCGCGAGACGCTCCCGCGTGTAAGGACTCACTCTTCGCGCCGCCATGACGCCCCCGCGCTCGTTCGTGTGTTCGCTTCTTCGTACGGGTCAACGAGGCGGGGCAGCCGGAGTTACGTGGACGGAGGGTCAGATCTTGAGGTCGCGGAGGAGTTTGGCGACGTGGCCGGTGGCCTTGACGTTGTAGAAGGCGTGTTCGACCTTGCCGGTGGGGTCGATGACGAGGGTGGAGCGGATCACGCCGGTGACGGTCCTGCCATACATGGTCTTCTCACCGTAGGCGCCGTAGGAGGTGAGGACGGCGCGGTCGGGGTCGGCGAGGAGGGTGACCTTGAGGGACTCCTTGTCGCGGAACTTCGCGAGCTTCTCCGGCTTGTCCGGGGAGATCCCGATCACGTCGTAGCCGGCCTCGGCGAACACCTCGAGGTTGTCGGTGAAGTCGCACGCCTGCTTGGTGCAGCCGGGGGTCAGGGCGGCGGGGTAGAAGTAGACGACCACCCGGCGGCCGAGGTGGTCGGCGAGCGAGACCTGCTTGCCGTCGGCGTCCGGCAGGGTGAACGCGGGGGCGGTGTCGCCGGGGGCGAGACGGTCGGACATGGAGGCTCCTGGGGCAAACGGGGGTGCCGACGAGGCGCGGGCCGCGTCGTACTGACAGACTGTCCGAACGCTACCTAATCAGGCGATGGAGGCAGTGCGGTGTCGGAAGGTGCCAGGACGGCCGCTCAGATCGAGGCGGATATCGCCCGCAGACGGCAGGACCTCGCGGTGACGCTGGACGAGATCGCGGTCCGGGTCCACCCGGTGACGATCATGCGGGACACCAAGGCGAAGGCGGTCTCCGCGCTCGACCACACGGTGGGGCAGGCGTACGTCGCCGCGAACCGTGCGGTCAGCCGGGCGCGGGCGCAGTTCGTCGACGAGGACGGCGCGCCGCGCATGGAGCGGGTCGTGCCGGCCGCGGTGGCCGGGGCGGCGGTCGTGGTCGCGGTGGCCGGTCTCATCGTGCGGCGCCGTCGCCGGTAGGTTCGTCGGCGTGAGTTCGAAGAGTGCACACGACAAGCTGCCCATCCGGATGCTGCACGACCGCGTGCTGGTGCGGCAGGACAACGGTGAGGGCGAGCGCCGCAGCGGCGGCGGCATCCTGATCCCGGCGACCGCGGCCGTCGGGAAGCGGCTGGCCTGGGCGGAGGTCGTCGCGATCGGCCAGCACGTGCGGACCGTCGAGGTCGGCGACCGGGTGCTGTTCGACCCGGAGGACCGGGCGGAGGTGGAGGTGCAGGGCGTGGCGTACGTGCTGATGCGGGAGCGCGACCTACACGCCGTGGCCGCCGAGCGCCTCCAGGGCGACGACTCGACCGGCCTGTACCTGTAGCACGCCGGCACCAGCACCAGCACCAGCACCGGCACCCGCGCCGGGGGCGGCCGCCCTATCCGCCGCGGGTGCCGGTCAGGCTGTCGGTGCCGCCGGTCCGGCCGGTGCCGCTCTGGTCGCCGCCCTGCGGGGCGAGGGTGTCGGTCGGGTCGCCGCCGGTGGGCGGTTGGACCGGGTCGGTCGGGACCGTGCTCGTCGGCGGGGTGGTGGGCGGGACGGTGGTGCCGGTGGTGGGCGGGGTGGTGGTCGGCTGCTGGCTGGGCGGTGTGGTCGCGCCGGTGGACGGCGCGGTGGTGATGCCGCCGTCGTCGGGTGTGGTGGGCTGGTCGCTCTGCGGGGCGACGGTCTGGCTGCCCTGCTGCATGTCGAGGTCGAAGTCGCTGACCTGCTGCCCCTTGAGCGCGGTGGCGGTGTAGTCGGCCCAGAGCGCGCCGGGTGGGCCGCCGCCGTTGATGCGGGCGGTGTTCATGGAGCCGTTGAGCTTCTCCTGGGCGCCGTTGGCGGGGTTCATGCCGAACAGGGCGACCACGGTGGCGAGTTTCGGCGTGTAGCCGGCGAACCAGGCGGCCTTGTCGTTCTCCGCGGTGCCGGTCTTCGCGGCGGACGGCCAGCCGGAGGCCTGTGCGGCCGCGGCGGTGCCGCCGGGGGTGTCGACGACGCTCTGGAGCATCGCGGTGGTGGTGTCGGCGGCGCTGCGCGGCACCGCCTGCACCGGCTTGCGGTCCGGCAGCCCGAGGGTGTCGCCGTCCTTGGTGATCTTCGCCACGATCGAGTAGGGGATCTCCACGCCGTGGTTGGCGAGGGTGGCGTACGCCTGGGCCATGTCCAGCGGGCTGGCGCTGTTGGGGTCGGACTGGCTGCTGCCGAAGGCGCCCAGTGCCATGGCCGGGGTCTGCGGGATGTCCACGGCGTCGGGAATGCCGAGGTCGTGGGCGGTCGCGATGACCTTCTTGGTGCCGACGTCCTGGGCCATCTGCGCGAAGACGGAGTTGACGGACTTGTCCATGGCCCGGGTGACGGTGATGTTGCCGTAGTCGGTGCCGTCCTCGTTGTCCGGGTGGTAGCCGACCGGGCCGTTCGGGCCCTGGACCTGGCGGCCGCTGGTGCCGTTGTAGATCGTGGTGGGGGTGATGGTCCGCCCGTCCTGGGTGGTGGAGTCGTTCTGCAGCGCCGAGGTGAAGATCACCGGCTTGAAGGTGGAGCCGGGCTGGTAGGTCCGGTTGGTGGCGCTGCTGACGTACTGCTTGGTGTAGTCGATGCCGCCGTAGAGCGCGACGACGTCGCCGGTGGCGGGGTCGATGGAGACGCCGCCGGCCCGGACGTACTTGTCCTGCTTGGCGTGGCCGAGCTGGTCGTAGACGTCCTTCTGGGCCGCCTTGACGAAGGCGTCCTCCTTGGGCTTCTGGATGGTGGTGACGATGCGGTAGCCGCCCCGGGACAGCGCGGAGGCGTCCACGATGTGGTTGTCGGTCAGGTACTGGTTGACCGCCTCGATGATGTAGCCGCGCTGGCCGGCCTTGCTCGCGACGGGCTTGGGTTTGCCGATCGTCGGGAACTTGGTGGCGGCGCGCTGGGCGGGGGTGAGCCAGTGCTCCTTGACCATGCCGTCCAGGACGTAGTTCCAGCGGGCCTTGGCGGCGGGCGCGTTCTCGGGGTGCGCGGACAGGTCGTACTCGCTGGGCGCGTTGAGCAGCGTGGCGAGGTAGGCGCCCTGGGCGGTGGTGAGGTCGGAGGCGTTCTCGCTGAAGTACGCCTGGGCGGCGGCCTCGATGCCGTACGCGTTGCGGCCGTAGTAGCTGGTGTTGAGGTAGCCCTGGAGGATCTGGTCCTTCGACTCGTTCTGGTCCAGCTTGATCGCGATGAAGAACTCCTTGACCTTGCGCGAGGCGGTCTGGCTCTGCGTGAGGTAGTAGTTCTTGACGTACTGCTGGGTGATCGTCGAGCCGGACTGCTTGCCCTTGCCGGTGGCGGTGTTCCAGGCGGCGCGCAGCATGGACTTCGGGCTGACCGCGGACTCGTGGTAGAACTTGCGGTCCTCCGCGGCCAGGGTGGCGTAGCGGGCGGTCCTGGCGATCTGGTCGAGCTGGACGTTCTGCCGGTTGACCGCGCCGTCGCGGGAGATCTCGGTCTTGCCGTCGGAGTAGAGGTAGACGTTGCTCTGGGCGGTGGCGGCGGCGTTGGCGTCGGGGATGGACACGAGCGCGTAGCCGACGAAGAACGCGCCGACCAGGAGCAGCAGCAGGGTGAGGGTGCCGCCGAGCGCCATCCGCCAGGTCGGCAGCAGCCGGCGCAGGCCGGTGCGGCGCGGTCGGCCGGAGGCGGCCGGGCGGGGCGCCCAGCCCTCCTGGCGCAGGCCCGCCGCCTGGTGTGCGTCCGGGCTCGCGTTCGAGTCCGCGCCCCGGTCCGTACTCCGGTTCGGATCGTCACTCATGTCTGTAAGGACTCCTCGGCCGCCGCCAGGGTTGGCCTGGGGCGGTACATCATGGACCAACCGTTACGTACGCGTCCGTACACCCACGTAGTCCTCCGACTCCCACACTGTCGCATCATCTGTGCGGTGCTGATCGGCATCGCACTTCCGTGACAGGGCTGTGACGAGCCCTACGGGGTGGCTCGATCACCCGTTCGGCCCAGGAAAACCGTTGGCAGCAGCGGGGTGTGCGGGGCTAGGGTCGGCGGTTTGTGTGTCGGGCCACGTGAGGGGGTTCACAGCCGATGGGCGGTTTCTACGGGGCGGTGGTCACGCGGGGCTTCCGCCGCTACGCCACCTACCGGGTCGCCACCGCCGCCGGGGTCTTCACCAACTGCGTCTTCGGTCTGATCATCAGCTACAGCTATCTCGCGCTGTGGGACCAGCGCCCGCACCTGGGCGGCTACGACCGGGCGCAGGCGCTGACGTACGTGTGGCTGGGGCAGGCGCTGCTGACGCCGATGGCGCTGATGGGCGGCGGGTGCGAGGACGAGTTGATGGAGCGGATCAGGTCGGGGGACATCGCGGTGGACCTGTACCGGCCGGCCGATCTCCAGGGCTGGTGGCTGGCGACGGACCTGGGGCGGATGGGTTTCCAGCTGCTGGGGCGCGGGGTGCTGCCGGTGCTGTGCGGCGCGCTCGTCTTCGACGTGGCGCTGCCGTCGGCGCCGTCGACCTGGCTGCTGTTCGCGGTGTCGGTGGTGCTGGCCGGGCTGGTCAGCTTCGCGCTGCGCTTCATGGTGGGCCTCAGCGCGTTCTTCCTGCTGGACGGCGCCGGGGTGAGCCAGGCGCTGATGCTGACCGGGTTGTTCTTCTCGGGGATGCTGCTGCCGCTGACGGTCTTCCCGGGCGCGCTGGGCGAGCTGGCGCGGGCCCTGCCGTGGGCGTCGATGCTCCAGGTGCCGGCGGACGTGCTGCTCGGGCGGCACAGCGGCGCCGGGGCGCTGCTGGCGCTGTGCGGCCAGGCCGGCTGGGCGGTGGCGCTGCTGGGCCTGGGGCGGCTGCTCCAGTCGGCGGCGACGCGCAGGGTGGTGGTCCAGGGTGGCTGAGGCCGAAGCCGGGACGCGTACGGGCGGTGCGCGGGTGCCGCGGCCGGCCGGGGCGTACGACCGGTCCGGTCCGTGGGGCGATGACGGCGGCGGGCGCCGCGGCCCGTACCGCCTGGCGGTGCGGGCCCGGGAGGCGGTGCGCGCCTACGGCCTGATCGTGGGGATGTGGGTGCGCTCCACCATGGCCTACCGCACGTCCTTCGTGCTGACCACGCTCGGCAACTTCACCGCGACGCTGCTGGACTTCGTCACGATCGTGCTGATGTTCGGGAACATCCACCGGCTGGGCGGCTTCACGCTGCCGGAGGTGGCGTTCCTGTATGGGGCGTGCAGCACCTCCTTCGGCATCGCCGACCTGGTGATGGGCTCCATGGACCGGCTGGGCCGCCGGGTGCGCGACGGCACCTTGGACACGCTGCTGCTGCGCCCGGTGCCGGTGCTGGCGCAGGTCGCCGCGGACCGCTTCGCGCTGCGCCGGATCGGCCGGATCACGCAGGGCGCGGTGGTGCTGGGCTGGGCGCTGTGGCGGGTGGACGTGCACTGGACGGCGGTGAACGTACTCATGGTGCCGCTGATGCTGGTGTCGGGCGGGGCGATCTTCAGCGCGGTGTACGTGGTCGGCGGCGCGTTCCAGTTCTGGGCGCAGGACGCCTCGGAGGTGCAGAACTCGGTGACCTACGGCGGCAACACGATGCTCCAGTACCCGCCGGGGATCTTCGCCCGCGACCTGGTGCGGGGGGTCACCTTCGTGGTGCCGCTCGCCTTCGTCAACTGGCTGCCCGTGCTGCACGTGCTGGGCCGGCCGGACCCGCTCGGCCTGCCCGGGTGGCTGGACTTCGCCTCCCCGGCCGTCGCCGCGGTCTGCTGCGTGCTCGCGGCCGCGGCCTGGCGGCGGGGTCTTCGTACCTACCGCAGCACAGGGAGCTGAGACGGTGAGCGACATCGACCGGCCGGCCGGGCAGGACCCGGACCCGGCCACGGATACGGCCACGGATACGGCCGCGGGTACGGGCAGGGCCACGGCCCCGGGTACGGCCGCGGCTACGGCCCCGGCCGACCCGGTCATCGAACTCGACGGCGTGGAGAAGGTCTTCGACGTACGCCGCAAGGCCGGGTGGCTGCGGCGCGAACGGCACCAGGTGCGGGCCGTGGACGGGATCAGCTTCAGCGTGCCGCGCGGCGAGATCGTCGGCTACATCGGGCCGAACGGCGCGGGCAAGTCCACCACGATCAAGATGCTCACCGGCATCCTCAACCCCAGCGCGGGCCGGGTGCGGGTGGACGGCATCGAGCCGGCCCGCGACCGCACCCGGCTGGCCCGGCGGATCGGCGTGGTCTTCGGGCAGCGCACCACCTTGTGGTGGGACCTGCCGCTGCGCGACTCCTACGAGCTGGTCCGGCGGATGTACCGGATTCCGGCCGCCTCCTACGCCCGCAACCTCGGCGCCTGCGTGGAACTCCTCGACCTCGGGCCGCTGCTGGACGTGCCGGTGCGGCAGCTCTCGCTCGGGCAGCGGATGCGCGGGGACATCGCGGCGGCGCTGCTGCACGACCCGGAGGTGCTCTACCTCGACGAGCCGACGATCGGGCTGGACGTGGTGAGCAAGAGCCGGGTGCGGGACTTCCTGCGGGACTTCAACGCCGAGCGGGGCACCACGATCCTGCTCACCACGCACGACCTCACCGACATCGAGAGCCTGTGCCGCCGGGTCATGGTCATCGACCACGGGAAGGTCATGTACGACGGCGACCTCACCGGGCTGCACGCGGTGGGGGAGAGCGAGCGGACGCTGGTCGCGGACTTCGCCCGGGAGCTTCCCCCGGTTCAGCTGCCGGGGGCGCGGCTGGTGGCGGTGGACGGGCCGCGGCAGTCCTTCGCCTTCCCCGCGCACGCCTCGGCGGCGCCCCTGGTCGCGGAACTGGCCGCGCACCACCCGCTGGTGGACCTCTCCCTGCGCGAGCCCGACATCGAGGACGTCATCGCGCGGATGTACGCCGGGCGCGGCTGACCCCGTTCCGGCAGGCGGGCGGCCCGCACCGTCACAAGGACGCGAGGGCCGCCCGCACGCGGGAGATCGCCGCGGGCGTGGTGGAGGCGTGGGCGGACAGCCGGAGCGAGTCGGTGCGGGTGGTGGGGGTGACCCCGTGCGCGTGCAGGGCGGCTGCGACGTCGGCGGCGGGGGTGCCGGGCATGCGGAAGGAGACGATGCCGGCGCGTTCGGCGGGCGCGTCGGGGGACAGCAGCAGCCCGCCCGCGCCGCGTACGGCGTCGATCAGCTCGCCGGTCCGGGTGCGGATGTGCGCCTCGATCGCCGGTACGCCGACGGCCTCGACCAGGGCGAGGGCGGCCTCCAGCCCGGCGGCGGCGACGGGGCTGAGGTTGGTGACGCTCCAGCGCTGGGCGCCGTCGGCCGGCGGGTGCTCCTCGTCGTCGAAGAGCCCGGCGTCGCGGACGCCGGTCCAGCCGGTGAGGGTGGGTTCGAGCCGCTCGAGGGCGCGGTCGGAGAGGGTGGCGAACCCGGTCGACCAGCTGGCCCGCAGCCATTTCTGCCCGCCCGCGACGACGACGTCGGCGGCCTGCCAGGGCAGGTCGGCCGCGCCGAAGCCCTGGATGGCGTCCACGACGAGCAGCCGGTCCGGCCCGATCACCTCGCGCAGGGCCGCGAGGTCCGCGCGGTGGCCGGTCCTGAAGTCCACCGCGCTGACCGACAGCGCGACCACGTCGCCGGTCAGGGCCGCGCGCACCGCGTCGGGGGTGACCCGGCCGTCCGGGCCGGCGGCCAGCCAGCGCGGCACGGCCCGGCCGAGCCCGGCCGACCGCCGCCACGGGTAGTGGTTCGCCGGGAAGTCCCCGGCGGGCACCAGCACCGCGCCGCCGGGCAGCCCGAACGCGGCGTGGAACATCCCCGTGGAGGCGTTCGGCAGCAGCACCGTGTGCGCCGGGTCGGTGCCGGCCAGCCGCGCCGCGGCCTGCTGGGCGCGCTGCTCGGCCCGCATGAGGTCGTTCACGGTGTGCTGGTCCGCACGGGCGGAACGGGCCAGCGCGTCGGAGGTGGCGGCGAGCACCTGGCGGGACGGCGGCCCGTACCGTGCGAAGTCGAGGTAGCCCTCGGGCTCCTCGAAGTGCTCGGCGTACCCGGGCAGCCCTCCGCCGGTGTGCTGCGGTGTCATCGCGGTGTTCTCCTGGGGTCTGCTGGGGTCTGCTGGGGTGTGCGGGCCGCTGCCGGGGCCCTCCTCGCAACCTCCCGCGGCGCGCGGGGAGGCGCCGGGAACCTGTCGTACGTTGCCGGAGTGTTCCCGGAGTGGCAGTGGCGGTGACAATACGCGGGTGGAGCCGATGGAGGCGGGGCGAGTGGACGGCACGCGCGGCGCGGGCGGTACCGACGGTACGGGAGCCGACCCGGACGAGGCACGGCGGGCGGGCGTACGCCGGATGAAGCTGATCGCGACCGGCTTCCTGCTGGCCGCGACGGTGGTGTACGCGCTGGCGAAGGCGGCCGGGGCGCACGGCGCGGGCAGCTGGGCGGGATACGTCTCGGCGGCCGCCGAGGCGGGCATGGTCGGCGCCCTCGCGGACTGGTTCGCGGTCACCGCGCTCTTCCGCCGCCCGCTGGGCCTGCCGATCCCGCACACCGCGATCATCCCGACGAAGAAGGACGCGCTGGGCGCGAGCCTCGGCGAGTTCGTCGGGGAGAACTTCCTGTCCGCCGACGTCGTACGGGCCCGGCTGCGGGCGGTCGGGATCGGGTCGCGGCTGGGCGGCTGGCTGGCGGAGCCGGCCAACGCGGACAAGGTCACCGAGCAGGCGTCGGCCGCGCTGCGCGGCGCGCTGCGGGTGCTGCGCGACTCCGACGTGCAGGCGGTCGTCGGCGAGGCGATCACCCGGCGGGCCGACGCGCAGGAGATCGGGCCGGGGCTGGGCAGGCTGCTGGAGCGGGTGGTGGCCGACGGCGGCCACAAGCGGCTGGTGGACCTGGTGTGTGTACGCGCCCACGACTGGCTGGTGCAGCACGGCGACTCCGTGATGGTGGCCGTGCAGGGCGGGGCGCCCGGGTGGACGCCCCGGTTCGTGGACCGCAGGATCGGTGAGCGCGTCTACAAGGAGCTGCTGCGGTTCGTCACGGAGATGCGGGACGCCCCGGGGCACCCCGCGCGCGGCGCGGTCGACCGCTTCCTCGGGGACTTCGCGGCCGAGCTCCAGTCCGACCCCGACACCCGGGCCCGGGTGGAGCGGCTGAAGAAGGAGCTGCTGGCGCGCAGCGAGGTGCAGGACCTCATCGCCAGTGCGTGGGGTTCGGTACGGACGATGGTGGTGGCCGCCGCGGACGACGAGCGCAGCGAGCTGCGGCAGCGCGCCCGGGTCTCGCTCCTCGGGCTCGGCGCGCGCCTGGCGGGCGACGCCCGGCTCCAGGCGAAGGTGGACTCCTGGCTGGAGGACGCCGCCACCTACCTCGTCACCACCTACCGGGACGAGATCACCTCGCTCATCAGCGAGACCGTCGCCGGCTGGGACGCGGAGCAGACCTCCCGCAAGATCGAGGCCCACGTCGGCCGCGACCTCCAGTTCATCCGGATCAACGGCACGGTCGTCGGCGCCCTGGCCGGACTGGTCATCTACGCCGTCTCCCGCGCTGTCGGGGGCTGACCGGAACAGCCCGGGACGGCACGGCGCCCCGTGGCGGGGGCTTGTTGACGGCCGGGCCGGCCGCGGGGAGGATGCGAGGAGACATCGGATGACCTGAGGGGTGGAGTGCACCTGTGAAGCTGTTGCGCGTCGGACCTGCCGGAGCGGAGCGCCCGGCCGTGCTGGACCCGGAGGGCACCCCGAGGGACATCGGGGCGGTCGTCCCGGAGATCGACGGGTCGCTGCTCGCGGACCCGGCGGCGCTCGCGCGGGTGGCCGCGGAACTCGCCGCGGGGACGCTGCCCGCGCTGGACCCCGCGCAGCGGGTGGGCCCGCCGCTGGCCGGCATCGGCAAGATCGTCTGCATCGGCCTGAACTACCACGACCACGCCGCCGAGACCGGTGCCGAGCCGCCCGCCGAGCCGGTGGTGTTCATGAAGGCGCCGGACACCGTGGTCGGCCCGGACGACACCGTGCTGGTGCCGCGCGGCAGCGAGAAGACCGACTGGGAGGTGGAGTTGGCGGTCGTCATCGGCCGCGAACTGCGGTACGCCGCCTCGCACGAGGAGGCGATGGCGGCCGTCGCGGGCTACGCGGTGGCGCACGACGTGTCCGAGCGGGCGTTCCAGATCGAGCGCGGCGGGCAGTGGGACAAGGGCAAGAACTGCGAGACGTTCAACCCGCTCGGCCCGTGGCTGGTCACCGCGGACGAGGTGCCCGACCCGCAGGCCCTGCCGCTGAAGCTGTGGGTGAACGGCGAGCTGAAGCAGGACGGCTCGACCGCCCACCAGATCTTCCCGGTGGCCGAAGTGGTGCGCTACCTCAGCCAGTTCATGACCCTCTACCCGGGCGACGTGATCAACACCGGCACCCCCGCGGGCGTGGCCATGGGGCAGCCCGAGCCCAAGCCGTACCTCAGGGCCGGGGACGTGGTGGAGCTCGCCATCGACGGACTCGGCCGCCAGCGCCAGGAGTTCAAGGACGCGTGAGCGTCAGTGCGGGCCTTGGGCCCCGGGCCTGGGTGGGGCCCGGGGTCGGGGCGGGGGCCGGTCACAGCCGTACGCTCTGCCCGCTCGCCGCGGAGCGGTGGGCCGCCTCGATGACGTCCAGGGCCGCGGCGGCCTCGTACGCGGTGACCGGGGCGGCCCCGCCGGTGCGCAGCGCGGTCGCCACGGCCGCGTAGAAGGCGGGGTAGTCGCCCGGGAGGGTCGGCACCGGTGCCGCGTCGTCGTCCGTGCCGGCGGTGCCCCAGGCGGCCGGCGGCACCTCGCCCCAGGGGGAGCCGTCGCCCGGGCGGCGGCCCGCCCGCAGGTCGGCCTCCTGCGGGTCCAGCCCGTGCACGACGTACCCGCCGGTGTCGCCGAGCAGGCGGAAGCGCGGGCCGAGCCGGGGGGTGAGCGCGCTCATCCACAGGTGGGAGCGGACCCCGGAGGTGTGGGTGAGCGCGATGAAGGCGTCGTCGTCGGTGCTCGCGCCCGGCCGCAGCGCGGCGGCCTCGGCGTACACCTGCGCGGCCGGACCGAACAGGACGAGCGCCTGGTCGACGAGATGCGCGCCCAGATCGTAGAGCAGACCTCCGATGTCTGCCGGGTCGCCGGACTCCCGCCAGCCGCCCTTGAGCCGGGGCCGCCACCGTTCGAACCGGGACTCGAAGCGGTGGATGTCGCCGAGCGCGCAGCGCGCCACCAGGTCGCGCACGGTGCGGAAGTCGCCGTCCCAGCGGCGGTTCTGGAAGACGCCGAGCAGCAGCCCGCGGTCGTCGGCGAGCGCGGCGAGGGTGCGCGCCTGCGCGGCGGTCGCGGCGATCGGCTTGTCCACGATGACCGGCAGCCCGGCGGTCAACGCCTCGGTGGCCAGCGGCACATGGGTGCGGTTGGGGGAGGCGAGGACCACCAGGTCCAGTTCCCCGGCCCGCGTCCACAGCTCGTCCGCGCGGTCGGCGAAGCGCACGCCCGGGTGCTCGGCGCCCGCCCGGGCCCGGCGGTCCGGGTCGGCGGTGGCGATCGTGTCCAGGGCCAGGCCCGGGGTCGCGGCGATCAGCGGCGCGTGGAAGAACGAGCCGGCGGGGCCGTATCCGACCAGGCCGACGCGCAGGGTCGGTGGAGTGCTCATACCCGCCACTGTCGCACCCGCCGGCTGCCGGCCGACGCCGGCAGGCACACCGCCCCGGCTACTCTTGGTACATCTCAGGCGGTCAGGTGGCACCCCCAGGACAGGAGCAACCCGTGTCGACACGCAAGCCGATCGAGTCGTGGCTCACCGACATGGACGGGGTGCTGATCCACGAAGGCACGCCGATCCCCGGCGCGGACGCGTTCCTGAAGAAGCTCCGGGAGTCGGGCAAGCCGTTCCTGGTGCTGACGAACAACTCCATCTACACCCCGCGCGACCTGCACGCGCGGCTGACCCGGATGGGCCTGGACGTGCCGGTGGGCAACATCTGGACCTCGGCGCTGGCCACCGCGAAGTTCCTGGACGACCAGCGGCCGGGCGGCACCGCGTACGTCATCGGCGAGGCCGGCCTGACCACGGCGCTGCACGACGTCGGGTACGTCCTGACCGACCACGACCCGGACTACGTGGTGCTCGGCGAGACCCGCACCTACAGCTTCGAGGCGCTGACGAAGGCGATCCGGCTGATCAACGGCGGCGCCCGCTTCATCTGCACCAACCCCGACCAGACCGGCCCCTCGCCGGAGGGCGTGCTGCCGGCCGCCGGCTCGGTGGCGGCGCTGATCACCCGGGCGACCGGCAAGGACCCCTACTTCGTGGGCAAGCCGAACCCCCTGATGATGCGGGCCGGGCTCAATGTCATCGGCGCGCACTCCGAGACCAGCGCGATGATCGGCGACCGGATGGACACCGACGTGCTGGCCGGGCTGGAGTCCGGCATGACCACGTACCTGGTGCTCACCGGCCTGACCACGGTGCCGGACATCGACCGCTACCCCTTCCGCCCGTCCCGGGTGGTCGACTCGATCGCGGACCTCGTCGGCGAGATCTGACCCGCCGGGCCTTTACGCTCCGTATGCCGACAATCACCCTGATGGACCACTGAGCCGCCGCCCGGAGTGCGGGCGGCGGCGGGCGGCGGAATCTTCGTAAGCACCGGGCGCGGGTCCCCGCTCCCGGCTGAGCGGAGGTCCTCATGTTTGGTCTGAAACTGCCCGCCGTCGCTGCCGCCGGCGCCGTCGCCGTGCTGGCCGTGGGCGGGGTCTCCGGACTGCCGAAGCCGGCCGCGGCCGACGACGGCGGGGGAGGGTCGGGCAGCTCCTCGTCGAGCAGTTCGTCCAGCTCGTCGAGTTCGTCGAGTTCGTCGAGCAGCTCGTCGTCCGGCATAGGCGGGATGGACGTCTCGCCGCGCACGGTCGCGCCGGGCGGCGTGGTCTCCCTGCACCTCGCGACCTCCTGCAAGGCCGGGAAGAGCGCGACCGCCAGCGCCGACGTGTTCGTGGACACCGTGACCCTGTCCCCGTCCGGGAGCGGCGGCGGCATGGACGGCGACGCGTTCATCAAGTCCACCGCCGTCCAGGGCTCGTACGCGATCGCGGTGCGCTGCCAGGACGGCACCAGCTCGGCGAGCGCGTCCATCACGGTGCGCGGCAGCAGCACCACCACCCCGGTCAACCCGATCCGCCCGGTGCCGGCCGGCGGCGGTGGCGCCGCCCGGCAGCTCGCCGCGCGCGACACCGGCGCCGAGCAGCTGGCCGCCGGCCCGGCCGCGGCCGGCGGCAGCACCGGGCCGCTGCTGGTCACCGGGGGCGTCGCGGCAGCCGGGCTGGCCGGGCTGGCGCTGTACCGCCGCCGCGGCACGAACCGCGGCTGACCGGGCATGGCGGCAGGGCAGGAGACCGCGGCCGACACCCGGGCCAAGGCCGACGGCAGGACGTGGACGGCCCTCGCGGTCGGCCTGCTCCTGCTCGCGGCCTGGCTCACCGGCCACGGCTCCGGCGGCCGTACCGCGCCCGGCGGGGCCGGCGGCGCCGGCGGGGTCTCGGCCGCGGCGGCGGGCGACCACCCACCGCACCTGTACGCGGCGCACGTGCCGCTGCCCGCGTCCGACCCGGTCCGGATCGACATCGACTCGATCGGGCTGCACGCCGGCCTGGTCGGGCGCGGGCTGACCGACGGCACGATCGACCCGCCGCCGTACTCGACGCCGAAGGTCGCCGGCTGGTACACCGGCGGCCCGACCCCGGGGGCGGCCGGCGCGGCGCTGATCGTCGGGCACGTGGACACCGAGACCGGCCCGGCGGTGTTCTTCCCGCTGAGCACGGTCGAGCCGGGCGCGCTGGTCGCGGTGACCCGGGCGGACCACTCGGTCGCGGACTTCTCCGTCGAGGCGGTGGAGGTGGTCCCCAAGGACCACTTCGACGCGACCCGGGTCTACGGCGCCGACGCGGCGAACCGCCCGGAGCTGCGGCTGATCACCTGCGGCGGCGACTTCGACAGCGCCCGGCAGGCGTACTCGGCGAACGTGGTGGTGTACGCCTCCCTGACCGGCTCGCGCGCGGCGTCCGGCAGCGGGGCTTAGGGTGCGCACAGGTGCAAGGGTGCCCAGGAACGGTGTGCGAAGCGGTGTGACGATCCCCTGACCCGGAGGAACGGATGCCCAAGCGTGACCCGCAGCGGGACAGGTGGCGGCCCGCCCCCGCCACGGCCGTGCGCCCGGCGCCGGACCGGGTCGAGGAGGCCCGCGCGGGCGGCACCCCGCCCGGCCTGCGCGCCGACCTCGAAGCGCTGCTCGGCCCGGGCAAGGTGCTCGGCGGCGCCCCCGACCTGGTGCGCTACGCCACCGACGCGAGCCCGTACCGGTTCGTCCCGCAGACGGTGGTGGTCCCCGACAGCGTGCAGGACGTCGTCAAGCTGCTGGGGTACGCCCGCGCGCAGCGCCGCAACCTGGTCTTCCGGGCGGCCGGCACCAGCCTGAACGGGCAGGCCCAGGGCGAGGACATCCTCGTGGACGTGCGGCGCCACTTCGCCGGCGTCGAGGTCGAGGCCGGCGGCACCCGGGCGCGGGTGCTGCCCGGGACGGTGCTGGCCCGGGCGAACGCCGCGCTCGCCCGGCACCGCCGGGTGCTGGGGCCCGACCCGGCGAGCGCGGCCGCCGCCACGGTCGGCGGGGTGCTGGCGACCAACGCCGCCGGGGCGGCCGCCGGCAGCGCCCGCGACTCCTACCGCACCGTCGTCTCGCTCACCGCGGTGCTGGCCTCCGGCACCGTCGTGGACACCGCCGACCCCGACGCCGACGCGGCGCTGGCCGCCGCGGAACCCGAGCTGTACCAGGGTTTGCTGGACCTGAAGGACGAGATCGAGGGCGACCCGGCGCTGACCGCCCGCATCCGCGCCAAGCACGCCGTCCGCAACACCGGCGGCTACCGGCTGGACGCCTTCCTCGACGCCGAGACCCCGGTGCAGATCCTGCGCGGGCTGATGATCGGCTCGCAGGGCACCCTCGGGTTCGTCGCCGAGGCGGTCTACGCCACGCTCCCGGCCCGGCCCGCCGCCACCGCCGGGCTGCTGTTCTTCCCCACGCTGGACGCCGCCGCGGGCGCGGCCGCGCCCTTCGCGCAGGCCGGCGCGGCGGCGGTGGAGCTGATGGACGGCCAGGTGCTGGCCGCGGCCGCCGGCCTGCCCGGCGCCCCCGGCGACTGGCACCGGCTGCCCGCCGACTGCGCCGCGCTGCTGGTGGAGTTCCGGGCCGCGGACGACACCGAACTGGCCGCCTACGAACGGGCCGCCCGCCGGGTCCGCGACGACCTCGGGCTGGTCACGCCGGTGGCCTCCGCGGACAACTCCTTCAGCCGCGACCCGGCGGCGGTCTCCCGGCTGTGGCGGCTGCACCGGGCCGCCGCGGCCGCGGTCGGCGGCGCCCGGCCGCCCGGCACCACCCTGGTCACCGTGGACTTCGCGGTGCCGCCGCACCGGCTCGCCGAGGCGTGCGCGGAACTGCGGGCGCTCCAGCGGCGGCACGGCTTCGAAGGTGCCGTGGCCGGCCACGCCGCCCACGGCACCCTGCGCTTCCCGCTCGCCCTCGACGCCGCGGAGCCGGCCGACGTCGAGCGCTACGCCGCCTTCACCGACGACTTCTGCCGCACCGTCACCGAGCGGTTCGACGGCTCACTGGCGGCCGGGCACGGCACCGGGCGCACCCTCGCGCCGTTCCTGGAACGGGAGTGGGGGCCGCGCGCCACCGCCCTGATGTGGCGGGTCAAGGCGCTGCTCGACCCCGTCGGCGTGCTCGCCCCGCGGGTCGTGCTCGACCAGGACCCGCGCGGCCACCTGCGCGGCCTGAAGACCCTCCCGGTCACCGGGGAGGCCGCCGACGCCTGCACCGAGTGCGGCCTGTGCGAACCGGTCTGCCCCAGCCGGGAGGCGACCACCACCCCGCGGCAGCGGATCGCGCTGCGCCGCGAGATGTTCCGGCAGCCGCCCGGCTCGCCGGTACTCCGCGCCCTCCTGGACGCCTACGGCCACGACGCCGTGGACTCCTGCGCCGGGGACACGCTGTGCGCGACCGCCTGCCCGGCCGGCATCGACACCGGCGCCCTCATGCGGGACCTGCGGCGGGTCCGGCACACCCGCGCCGAGCAGCGCGCCGCCACCGCGCTCGCCACCCACTGGCAGACCGCCGCCCGCGCGGTGCGGGCCGGGATGAGCGCGGCCGGCGCCGTACGCGGCAGCGGGCGGGTGCAGGCGCGGCCCGGCCTCGCACCGCGCCTGCCGCGCACCGAACGGCAGGGCGCCGCCGCGGTCTACCTGCCGTCCTGCGCCAACCGGATCTTCGGCCCGCCGAGCGGCGGCCCGAGCGGCGGCCCGGGCGGCTGGGTGGTGCACGCGCTGGTCGCCCTGGCCGAACGGGCCGGGCAGCCGCTGTGGATTCCGCCCGGCGTCACCCGCACCTGCTGCGGCGCCGGTTGGCACGCCGGCGGCTACGACGAGGGGCACGCGGTCATGGCGAACCGGGTGGTGGAGCACGCCTGGGCGTGGACCGGCGGTGGGCGGCTGCCGCTGGTCGTGGACGCCCAGTCCTGCGCGCTCGGGCTCACCCGGGACCTCGCCCCCCACCTCACCGCCGCCAACCGCGCGCTGCACGTCGAGCTGACGATCCTGGACGCGGTGGCCTGGACGGCGGCGCAGCTGCTGCCGAAGCTCACCGTCAGCAGGCCGCTGGACTCCGCGGTGCTCCACCCCACCTGCGCGGCCGCCCACCTCGGCGCGGACCCGACCGGCGCGGACCTGCTCGGTGCGAGCGCCCTGGAGACCGTCGCCCGCGCGTGTGCCCGCGAGGTCGTCGTCCCCGACGACGCCGGCTGCTGCGGCGCCGCGCCCGACCACCGGCTCCGCCGCCGCCCGCACGGCCCCCTCACCGCGGCCGCCACCCGCCCCGAGGCCGAGGAGGTCGCCGCCCGCCCCTTCACCGCGCACCTCTCGGCCGACCGCAGCTGCGAGCTGGCCCTCGAAGACGCCACCGGGGAGCCCTACGCCTCCGTCCTCACCGCACTGGAACGCGCCACCCGCCCCTGAATCCCGCCCCCGGCGCACGGGCCCGGGCCACGGCGGCCTGTGGAGCGGGGACTCAGAACAGGGGCGGGTCCGGGGGGTGGGTGGGGAGGGGGCGGGGGATGGGGGCCAGCAGGAGAAGGACCACGTCGTCGGAGAGGGAGCCGCCGGCGTGGGCGAGGAGGTCGGCGTAGACGCGTTCGACGGCGCCGTCCAGGTCGTGGCCGCAGCCGGCGACGAGGGGGCCGACCCGCTCGGAGAGCGGGTAGAAGGTGTTGTCGCGGGGGCTGCGCGCCTCGATGACACCGTCCGTGCACAGGACCAGGATGTCGCCGGGCAGCAGCGGCACCCGCCAGGGCACCGGCCCCCGGGTGACGGGCGGGGCGACGTCGGCGGCCGCGGGCGCGGACTCGGGCACCGCCACCGGCAGCGACCCGGGGCCCGGCGCCGGATCGTCCGAACCGCCCGAGCCGGCGCCGACCATCCCGGCCAGCCCCAGCGGCACCCACGGGTCGACCGGCTCCAGGGTCTCCACCTTGCCGTCACGGGAGACCCGCAGCGGCGCCACATGGCCGTAGTGCAGCAGCTCCACGCTGTCCGGCCGGTCGAACTGGGCGAAGAGCGCCGTGATGAAGTCGCCGGTGTCCACGTGCCGCGCCACACTCGTGTCGACCCGCGCGGCGACCGTGTCGAGCCCGCCCTCGTCGTACGCGGCCTCGCGGAACGCGCCGAGCACCACCGCCGAGGTCTGCACGGCGGCCAGCCCCTTGCCGCGGACGTCGCCGATCATCGCCCGCACACCGTGCGGGGTGTCGAGCACGGCGTACAGGTCCCCGCCGATCTGCGCGGCGTCGGCGGCGGAGACGTACCGCACCGCGAGCCGGATCGTGCCGACGCGCGGCGCGGGCGGCCGCATCAGGGCGTGCTGGGCCGCCTCGGCGACGGACGTGATCGCGCTGAACGCCTTCGCCCCGGTCTCCCGCCGCCACGCGATGTACACGCTGAAGAGGCTGACCAGGCAGTAGGAGATGAGCTGGCCGACCAGGACGTCGTGGTTGCGGATGTGGGTGATGCCGTCGTAGGGCGACAGCGCGGCCTGGATGGTGGCGCCGAGCACGCAGATGAACAGGGTCCGCTTCCACGTCACGGTGATGGCGGCGAGCGGGGGCGCCACGATGATGCCGGGGGTCAGGTAGTGGTCCCGGCCCGCGGACACGTCGATCAGCGTGACCAGAACCAGCGCGAGGAGCGGCAGCGACATGCCCATGCGGGAGAGGTAGTCGGTCTCCAGCCGCTGCACGGCTCGCATCCAGGCGTTCTTCACGTGGAGTACCTGTCTGGCCTTCCCGGTCGCCTCGGCCGCGTGCCTCCCGCGCCACGCACCCGGCCGGCCGCGGCCGGCACACCGTGGCCAGGAACGCTGCGCACACATCCAACGTTCCCCAGCTTCACGCACGCGTGCAACCCGATGGCGGGCGCCGTCCCCGCGCGCCCGACCCGGCAGACCTCCCGGCGGCCCGGTTTCCGCGGTTTCCGCGTCCCCCGGAGAACCCCGCCCGGGCTCGCGGCGGGGGCCGCCCGCCGCGTAGGGCACCATGGACGCGGGCGGGGCGTCGGTCCGGCCGGCGGAACGGACCTTGCGAAGGGGCGCGCGTGACCACGACGGAGGACGCCCCGGCGGCCCGGCCGGGCGGGGAGCCGCCCCTGCTGCGGGCGGACTGCGCGAACTGCTTCGGCCTGTGCTGCGTGGCCCTGGCCTTCACCCGCTCCGCGGACTTCGCCGACGACAAGGACGCCGGCGATCCGTGCCGCAACCTCGCCGCCGACCACCGCTGCGGTATCCACGCCGGGCTGCGCGACGCCGGCTACCGCGGCTGCACGGTCTACGACTGCTTCGGCGCGGGCCAGCACCTCTCGCAGGTGACCTTCGGCGGCCGGGACTGGCGCGGCGCGCAGGACGGCGGCCGGGCGATGTTCGCCGCGCTGCCGCGGATGCGCCAGCTGCACGAACTGCTCGCCTACCTCACCGAGGTACGCGCCCGCCCGGCCGCCGCCGCGCTCCACCCGGCCGCGGACCGCGAGCTCGCCCGGGTCCGCGCGCTGACCGCCCTCGCCCCGGACGCCCTGGCCGGCCTCGACCTCGACGCCGAGCGCGCCGCGGTCAACCCGCTGCTGCTGCGGGCGAGCGAGCTGGTGCGGGCCGCCGCCCCGGACGGGCGGCGCCGGCCCGGCCGCCGCGGCGCGGACCTGCTCGGCGCCCGGCTGCGCGGCGCGGACCTGCGGGGCACCGACTTCCGAGGCGCCTGCCTGATCGCGGCCGACCTGCGCGGCGCCGACCTGCGGCTGGCCGACCTGATCGGCGCTGACCTGCGGGACGCGGACCTGCGCGGCGCCGACCTGACCGGCGCCCTCTTCCTCACCCGGTCCCAGGTGAGCGCGGCGCGCGGCGACGCCCGCACCCGGATCGCCGCGGACCTGGGCCGCCCCGCGCACTGGTCCTGACCCGCGCCCGTCCTGACCCGCGTCCGGGACCGATCCGCGCGCCGGTCCCGATCCGCCCGGGCCACGCGGAAAGGGTCCGGGCCCTGACCGTCGAAACCGACCGGTCAGGGCCCGAACCCTTACGTCATGTGCGCCGCCAGGGACTCGAACCCCGGACCCGCTGATTAAGAGTCAGCTGCTCTAACCAACTGAGCTAGCGGCGCCTGCTGACGTGGAAAACCATACCGCATGGCCGCCGTGCGGCGAAAATCAGATGCTCATGCTCAGCAGCACCGGAGCGGCCCGTTCGTGCAGGGTGTCCACGGCCGGCCGCAGCCGGTGCGCCTGGGCGTACGGCATGGACAGCGCCAGGCACGCGACGGTGCTGCCGATGGTGACCGGGATCGCCGCGCAGACGGTGCCGACCGCGTACTCCTGGAGGTCGAGCGTGGGGATGCTGGCCGGCTGCCGCTCCAGCTTGGTCAGCAGCACCCGGTCGTCGATCACGGTGCGGGAGGTGAGCCGGGCCGGGCGGTGCCGGGACAGGTGCTCGCGGCGGCCGTTGTGGTCGAGCTGCGCCAGCAGGCACTTGCCGACCGCGCTGGCGTGGGCGGCGGAGCGGAAGTCCACCCACTCGTTGACCTTCGGCGCGTTCGGGCCGTCGGCGAAGTCGATGATCCGCACCTCGCCGTCGTCGTACCGGCTGAAGTAGACGGCGGCGCCGACCTCGTCCCGCAGCTCGGTCAGGATCACCCGGAGCTTCTCGGCGAGCGCGGCATCGCGCTTGGCGGCGCCGAGCAGCACCAGCGACTCTCCGATGACGTAGCCGCCGCCGGGTACGAATCCGAGGTAGCGTTCCCTGCGCAGCATGGCGAGCAACTGGTTGAGGTAGCTCAGCGGCACGCCGATGTCGCGGGCGAGCTGCTCGGCGGTGATGCCGCTGCTGTGCGTGGTGACGGATTCGAGCACGCGCAGCGCGTACTGGACCGCTTGCACCCCCGGCCCGACCTGTCGGTGTTCCAGCGCCACGGTGACCCCCTGCAAGGTAAGACCGTCTGCGTGTGTGGTCCGACCGCTGGTCGTGGGTCAGTATCAGGGCTGACCCGCGGCGGGACCGGAACTCCACGATAGCGCCAATGCCCTTTCCGGCAGAGGCGGTTGAAAGCGATTCGAACCGCTCGCGTACGTATACCCAGGAAGAGGGCACGGTGGCATATGACATGGTCATTGCCCTCTTCGGGCTGATCTGCAAGTGCTGATTCGCGCCGGTCCGATGGGAGCGCGCGGAAGCGGGAATAAGGCGGCCGCGCGCCCCGGTTGCACTGGGCGGACGATCACACGCGTCCGCACCCGCACTTCATCCACTCGCGCAGCACAAGGAGGCGCCCACCGTGGCCGACGCAAGCCTGCCCGACCCGGGACACGGTATCCGGGGGACGGTCCGCGGGAGCGCTCCGGTGCCCCTGTCGGTGCTCGACCTGGCCACCGTCGGCAGCGGCTACACCGCCGGGGACGCGCTGCGCACCAGCGTGGAGATCGCCCGGGTCGCCGAGACCCGCGGCTATCACCGGATGTGGGTCGCCGAGCACCACTCGATGCCGGGCGTCGCCAGCTCCTCGCCCGCGGTGATCCTCGCCCACCTCGCCGCCCACACCCGCACGCTGCGGCTCGGCTCGGGCGGCGTCATGCTGCCCAACCACGCGCCGCTGGTGATCGCCGAGCAGTTCGGCACCCTCGAAGCGCTCGCCCCCGGCCGCGTCGACCTCGGCCTCGGCCGCGCCCCGGGGACCGACGGCGCGACGGCCGCCGCGCTGCGCCGCACCGAGTCCCTGCACGAGGGCGCCGACGACTTCCCGCGCCAGCTGGCGGAGTTGACCCGGTTCCTGGACGACTCCTTCCCCGACGGCCACCGCTTCGCGCGCATCCACGCCATCCCCGGCCCGGTCCAGGGCACGGCGGCCGGCGGGGTGCAGTCCCCGGCCCGGCCGAGCGTGTGGCTGCTGGGGTCCTCCGGCTTCAGCGCGCAGCTGGCCGGTGCGCTCGGGCTGCCGTTCTCCTTCGCGCACCACTTCTCCGCGGCCAACACGCTGCCCGCACTGGCGCTGTACCGCGAGTCGTTCCGCCCCTCGGAGGTCCTCGACCGGCCGTACGCCTCGATCGGCGTGGCCGCGCTGGCCGCCGAGGACCCGGAGGAGGCCCGCCGCCAGGTGCTGTCCGGGGCGCTGAGCATGCTCCGGCTGCGCACCGGCCGCCCCGGGCTGGTCCCGACGCCCGAGGAGGCGGCGGCGTACGAGTTCAGCCCGATCGAGCGGGACTTCGTCGACTCCTGGCTCGGCAACGTGATCTACGGCGACCCGGCGGCGGTGAAGGCCGGGCTCGACGAACTGGCGGGGCGCACCGGCGCCGACGAGCTGGTGATCACCGCGAACGCGCACACCCCGTCCGCCCGGCTGCGGTCGTACGAACTGATCGCGGACGCGTACGACTTCCCGAAGGACATCGCCGCGTCCGCCTGAGCGGGCGCGGCTCTGGCAGGTGAGCCGCCGTCGGCCGAAGGGGCCGGCGGCGGCTTCGTCGTGCGCCGGCGGCGGTTAAGGGAGGGTTACCGGCCGGTCGGTGGTCCGTTCGGTGCGCGGCGGCCGGCGGGCGCCGAACGCCGACTTAAGTACGACTTAAAGCCCTCGTCACGGCTGTCGCCGCACGTCGGCGCCATGTCGGCGGGGTGCCGCGCCGCGCCCCGGCACCGTCCGATTGGTCTAGTCCAACTCTGGTTCAGACCATTGACGTGCACTTGACCAAGGGTTAACCATTCTGGACGCCCCTTGTTGTTCCTCCCTCTCCCCCCGGAGGTCCTTGTGCACTCAAGGTCAAGGAAGAGAGCGTTCGTGGCCGCGGCCACCAGCGCCGCCGTCGGACTGGGCCTGTTCGCCGCCCTGGTCGGCGGGGTCGGCACCGCGCAGGCGGACTCCGCCGGCGCCGCGGCGAAGGCCGCCGCGGCCCAGCCCGCGGCCGCCGCCGCGAGCAGCGGCGGGGCCAAGATCGCCTACTACGACCAGTGGAGCGTCTACGGCAACGCCTTCTACCCGAAGAACCTGGACACCGAGGGCATCGCCGGCAAGCTCGACATCCTCAACTACTCGTTCGAGAACATCGACCCGACCAACCTCACCTGCTTCGAGGCGACCAAGGCGTCGGACTCCACGAACGAGTCGGACCCGAACGCGGGCGACGGCGCGGGCGACGCGTTCGCCGACTACCAGAAGTCGTTCGGCTCGGACATCAGCGTCAACGGCACCGCCGACGTCTACAACCAGCCGATCGTGGGCAACTTCAACCAGCTCAAGGAGCTGAAGGCGAAGTACCCGAACCTGAAGATCCTGGTCTCGCTGGGCGGTTGGACCTACTCCAAGTACTTCTCCGACGCCGCGGCGACCGACGCCAGCCGCAAGAAGCTGGTCAGCTCCTGCATCGACATGTTCATCAAGGGCAACCTGCCCGTGCAGGGCGGCTACGGCGGCGACGGCAGCGCGGCCGGCATCTTCGACGGCTTCGACATCGACTGGGAGTACCCGGGCTCGGCGAACGGCCATGTCGGCAACCACTACAGCGCCGACGACAAGGCCAACTACACCAAGCTGCTCGCGGAGTTCCGCAGCGAGCTGGACGCGTACGGCACCGCCAACGGCGGCAAGCACCTGCTGCTGACCGCGGCCCTGCCGTCGGGCCAGGACAAGATCGCGAACATCGAGACCGACAAGATCGGCCAGTACCTCGACTACGCGAACGTCATGACGTACGACATGCACGGCGGCTTCGAGGCCACCGGCCCGACCAACGAGCAGGACCCGCTCTACGAGTCGCCGGACGACCCGTCCACCGCGGTCGCCCCGGGCACCGAGAAGTACAGCACCGACAACGCGCTCAAGGCGTGGACCCAGGGCGACGCGGCGTACGGCATCCCGGGCGGCATGCCGGCGGCCAAGATCACCATGGGCTACCCGCTGTACTACCGCGGCTGGACCGGGGTCGCGGCCGGCAGCAACCACGGCCTCTACCAGTCCGCGACCGGCCCCTCCGCGGCGCGCGGGATCAGCGCGACGGCCGGGATCGCCTACTACAAGGAGCTGAGCGGGGTCGTCGACAACTCCGCCGACACCTTCTACGACGCCAAGTCGCAGTCCGCGTACTTCTACGACGGGTCCACCTTCTGGACCGGCCTGAGCGACCAGTCCATCACCGCCAAGGCCGACTACGCGCACTGCAACGGCCTCGGCGGGTCGATGATGTACTCGCTGCTCGACCTGGACGCCTCCGCGACGCTCTTCAACAAGATCGTCACCGCGACGAACGGCTCGGCCACCGACTGCTCCGGCAGCTCCACGACCGGCGGCACCAGCAGCGGTACCACCAGCGGCAGCACGACCGGCGGCACCACGTCCGGGACCACGTCGGGCACCACGTCCGGCACCACGGACGGCGGGACCACCTCCGGCACCACGTCCGGCACGACCTCGGGCACCACGTCCGGCACCACGGACGGCGGGACCACCACCACCGGCGGGACCACCACCGGCGGCACCGGCGGCACCTGCACCCTGGCCTCCTGGAGCGCCAGCGCCGTCTACGTCGGCGGCAACCAGGTCTCCTGGAAGGGCCACAACTGGCAGGCCAAGTGGTGGACCACCAACGAGGAGCCCGGCACCACCGGCGAGTGGGGCGTCTGGAGCGACCTCGGCGCCTGCTGAACCGCCTCTTTGCCCGCGGGGCGGGCTGCCCCCACGCTCCCGCCCCGCCCAAGGGCCCGCGTCCTTACTCCCCCCGAGGACGCGGGCCCCTCCCTCGCGCGCCTTCACGCCCCCGTGGCCGTCATCACCACCAGGACCACCAGCAGCAGCCCCACGTACGCCGCCGAGTGGACCCGGTCCGGGACCCGGCCGGCGGTACGCCGCAGCAGCGCGATCACCGGCAGCGAACCGGCCAGCAGGGCGGCGCCCGCCGCGGGGTCGACGTAGCCGAGCCGACCGGCGCCGCCGGCCGCGGTCACCGCGGGGGCGAGGGCGTAGACCAGGGTGCCGGTCAGCGCGACGGGGACGCTGAGCGGGTTGGCCGTCGCGGTCGCCTCGGCCATCGGCAGCCCGCGCCGCCGCAGCAGCGGCACCGTCATGACGCTGCCGCCCACCCCGAGGCCCGCGGCCACCAGCCCGATCCCGACCCCGCCGAAGGTGACGGTGGAGCGGCCCAGCGGCCGCGGCCGCTCCCGGGCCACCGCGGCGAGGAAGCCCTTGCGCAGCAGGCTGTCGGCGATCGTCACCAGCAGGTAGGCGGCGAACAGCAGCCGCAGCGCGGTGCCGCCGACCAGGGTCGCGGCCAGCGACCCGGCGGCGGCGCCGAGCGCGATGTAGCCGGCCAGCGGCCAGACGTACTCCGTGCGCAGCCGGTCCGCGCGCCACTGGGCGAGCGCCGCCGCGGAGGCGTTGACGGCCATCACGGCCGCCGAGGTCGCGACGGCGACGTGCATGGCGTCGGCGCCGCCCGCCGCCGGGCGCGCGGCCACGGTCAGCACGCCGTAGACGACGGGCACCGTGACGAAGCCGCCGCCGAAGCCGAAGAACACCGTGGTGACGCCGGTCAGGCAGCCGAAGCCCACCAGCGTGAGGAACGAGATCAGCACGCCCACGACGCTAGGCAGCGGCCCCGATGGCGGGCAATCGATGCTCGGCCACCTTCCTACGCGCAGCAGACAGCGCGGGTGATCGCGCGTAGCCTCGTGCGCATGCGCAACGTCCCGCTCGCCGAGGTGGACAGCCTCGACCGCGCGGTGCTGGCCATCGGCACCGACTACCCGCGCGAGCACCTGCTCGCCTGGCACGAGCACCGCCGCGCCCAGGTGCTCTACGCGGCCACCGGCGTGATGCGGGTCGAGGCCGCGGACGGCCGCTGGACCGTGCCCACCGCCCGGGCCGTGCTCATCCCGCCGCGCACCCGGCACCAGGTCGCGATGACCGGCGTCAGCACCCGCAGCCTGTATGTCGAACCGGCCGCGGTGCCCTGGTTCCCCGACCGCTGCCGGGCCGTGGACGTCTCCCCGCTGCTGCGCGCGCTGCTGCTGGCGGCCGTCGACATGGAGCCGCGCTATCCCGAGCACAGCCGGGACGCGGCCGTGGTCGCCCTGATCCTGCACGAGCTGAAGGACCTCGCCCCGCTGCCGCTGGACGTGCCGCTGCCGGCCGACCCCCGGCTGCGCGACCTGTGCGAGGCGTTCTGGCGGCACCCGGACATCCACGACCCGCCGGCCCGCTGGTGCGCCGTGCTCAACGTGAGCGAACGCACCCTGGCGCGGCTGTTCCGCCGCGGCACCGGCCTGAGCTTCGCGCAGTGGCGGCAGCGCGCCTGCATCCTGCACTCGCTGCCGCACCTGGCCGCGGGCACCCCGGTCACGCAGGTCGCCGCGCTGCTCGGCTACGACAACCCCGCCGCGTACACCGCCGCGTTCGGCCGGCTGCTGGGCCGCCCGCCCACCGCCTACGCGGGCCCGGCGCCGGGGCGCGCGGGGCGCCCGGACCACGCGGGCGCCGGTCAGCGCGGCGGGGTCCGCGCCAGCAGCTCGGAGATGGCGGCGGCGGCCACCGGACGGGAGTAGTGCCAGCCCTGGCCGGTGTCGCAGCCGATCCGGCGCAGCCGCTCGGCCTGTTCGGCGTTCTCCACGCACTCCGCGGTGACGGTCAGCCCCAGCCGGTGCGCGAGGTCCACCAGCGCCTCCACGATCGTCTCGTCGGCGGGGTTGGGGTGTTCGGCCGAGCGGAAGCCCTGCACGAAGGAGCCGTCGAGCTTGAGGGTGGAGACCGGCAGCCGGCTCATGTAGGCGAGGTTGGAGTAGCCGGTGCCGAAGTCGTCGATGGCGATCCGCACCCCCATCTCGTGCAGCGCGTGCAGCGCCTGGAGCGGGCGGCCGGCGCTGCCCATCACCGCGGACTCGGTCAGTTCGAGTTGGAGCAGCCGCGCGGGCAGCCCGGTCTCGCGCAGGATCGCCGCGACGTCGGCGACCAGGTCGGAGTCCCACACCTGGCGCACCGCGACATTGACGCTGACCACCAGGGGAGTGCCGGGCCGCTCCCGCCGCCATGCGGCGGCCTGCCGGCAGGACTCGGCGAGCACCCAGCGCCCCAACTGCACGATGGAGCCGTCCTCCTCGGCCAGGCCGATGAAGCGGCCGGGCGCGAGCCGCCCGAACCGCGGGTGCTCCCAGCGCACCAGGGCCTCCACCCCGCGCACCTCGCCGCTGCCGAGCGCGACCAGCGGCTGGTACTCCAGCACGAACTCGCCGCGCTCCACGGCCTGCCGCAGGGTGCTGGACAGGGACTGGCGGGTCATCCGGTGCTCGTTGCGCTCGGGGTCGAAGAGCGTCCAGCGGCCCTTCCCGTCGTCCTTCGCCCAGTACAGCGTGGTGTCGGCGGCCTGCATCAGGCCGGTCGGCGTGGTGCCGTGGGCCTCGCGTTCGACCACGCCGATGCTCGCGGAGACCGCCAGGCGGTGCCCGGCGACGTCGAACGGCTGCCGGAACGCCTCGAGTACGGCCTCGGCGAGCGCGGTGGCCTGCCCGGTGCCGGTGGAGTCCCGCAGCAGCAGCGCGAACTCGTCGCCGCCCAGCCGGGCCGCGAGGTGGCCGCCAGGACCGGCGCAGGTCAGCAGCCGGTCGGCGACGGCGGCCAGCAGTTCGTCGCCGACCCGGTGCCCCAACGTGTCGTTGATCGCCTTGAACCCGTCGAGGTCGAGGTAGCACACCCCGATCCGGCCGGTGCCGCGCTCGGGGGCGCGGGCGCAGGCGTCCGCGAGCCGCTCGAAGAACAGCGCCCGGTTGGGCAGCCGCGTCACCGGGTCGTGCATCCGCAGGTGCCGCAACTGCCGCCGCAGCGACTCGCGTTCGCTGACGTCCTCGACGCTCAGCAGCAGCGTCCGGCCCTCGGTGCGGCACAGCGCCAGCTCCGCGCGCAGGTCGCCGCCGTCGGACCGGGTCAGCCGGCGGGTGCAGCGCAGCCGGCGCCGCCGGCCGGCCAGGACGTCGTCGAAGGCGGTGGAGACGTGCGGGTCGCCGGCCAGGCCGAGCAGAGTCCGGGCGTCGGCCGCCAGCATCCGCTCCCGCGGCATTCCCAGCAGCCGGGCCAGCGCGGCGTTCGCCGCCAGCACGCCGCCGTCGGGGCCGAGCAGCGCCAGCGCCGAGCGGGCGGCCGCGAAAGCGGCCCGAAAGTCACCTGGCTCCGCGGCGTACGAGGACCTGCGCGACCGGTCACAGCGGGTGATGGTGGCTGCTGTGCTGTCGGGCTCGACGCCGGGGCCGCCCGAGGGTCCGCCCATGGACTGCTCCCTGTTCGCACTGTCGTCAGTCGCGATCATATGGGCAGGCGGAGCGGGCGATCCAGCGTCGCACCGGCGATGTGTCGCGGGGGTCCCACCCAGGCGGGCCGTTACCGCCGGTCCCGCTCGATCACCTGAACGCCCCCCGCACACCACGACGCAGGGTAGTCACCCGCAGGGGTGGCGACCGACCCGCGCCGGCGCCCGCGCCCACCCGTACCGGCGCGCCGGTCGTACGTTTCTGCGCCTCTTCCACCTCCCGCGCCCCGCACGCCCGTACGTCGGTATGCCCACCCCGGTCGACGCCCGCCGCGGCACCGTTCCGGCGGCAACCCGCACGGAGCAGCCGAAGCCGACATAACGCCGTAATCCATAGCAATGTGGGGAAAGTCCCGGACCGGAACCCGAACCTCCCGGAGGTCCTTGTGCGGCGGTCAGACCTCGCGTCAGGCAACCCGGCGGACGGTCCCCCCGCGACGGGCGCCGGCCGCCGCCCGCGGGTGCTGCGCGCGTTCGGCGCCGCGCTCGCCGGGTTCGCCGCGCTGGTGGCCTGGACCCTGATGACCGGACCGGCCGCGGGCGCCGCCGAGGGCACCGCGTGCCTGCTGCCGCGCACCGCCGTGCACCACTCCGAGGGCGTCGACAGCTGGGACGGCGACTACGCCCGGCCCGACGGCGACGTCAAGGCGCTGATGGTCTTCCTGTCCTTCCCCGGCTCCCCTCCGCAGCTCACCCCCGCCCAGGTCGCCGCCGACCACTACCCGGCCACCAGCCGGTTCTGGGAGAACGCCTCCTACGGGCAGTTCCGGCTGCACCTGCACGCCGACACCCGCTGGCTGCGGATGCCCCGCCCCGCGACGGACTACCTGATCAGCCGGAACTGGGACGCCGCCGACCGGGACGCCTACCTGCGCGACGCGATCGCCACCGCCGACCCGACGGTGGACTTCGCCGGATACGACGTGGTCTACCTCGTCGCCGACCCCGACGCGCCCGGCGTGGACTCCGACGCCACCAAGGTCGTCAACCTCGCCGCCCCGATCACCGTGGACGGCAACCCGATCCGCCACATGGTCACCGTCTTCGAGCACCACCCGCCGGACCGCAACGTGCTCGCCCACGAGACCGGCCACATCTTCGACCTGCCCGACCTCTACTACCAGCCGCCGCCCGGCAGCGACGCCGACTGGGACACCCACGTCGGCGACTGGGACCTGATGGGCAGCCAGTTCGGCCTGGCCCCCGACCCCTTCGCCTGGCACAAGTGGCGGCTGGGCTGGCTGCGCCCGGACCAGGTCGGCTGCGTCACCGGCGTCGGCACCACCTACCACGACCTCAGCCCCGACGAGACCCCCGGCGGCACCAAGCTGCTGGTGCTGCGCACCGGCGAGGACACCGCGCTGGCCATGGAGGCCCGCACCCGCACCGGCAACGACCGCATCGCGTGCAGCGAGGGCGTCCTGCTCTACGACGTCCGCTCCGACCGCGAGTCCGGCGCCGGGCCGATCGACGTGGTCGACGGCCACCCGGGGCACTCCGCCTGCCCGGCCACCTCCGTCTACCCGCCGCTGGCCGACGCGCCGCTGGGCGTCGGCGAGTCGTACACCACGCCCGACCACAGCACCGAGGTCACCGTGCTCGGGCACCTGGGCGACGGCACCTGGTCGGTGCGGGTCACCGAGGCGGCCGCCGGCACCCTGGACCGGCCCGCCGACGGCGGCACCGCAGGCACCGGCGGCACCGCCTCCGGCCCGGGCACGGGCGGCACCGGCACGGACAGCACGGGCACGGCGGGCTGACGGGTGGACCTCCGCCGCCTGCGCCGGCGCCCCGGCATACGCGCCGCCGCCCTCGCGTTCTGCGGGCTGCTCGCCGTCGGCTCCGCCATCGTCGCCGAACCCCGCCCGGCCGGCTCCAACGCCGCACCGCCCGCCTCCCGCCCCTGCGCGCTGCGCGCCCAGCCCGGCGTCGCGATGTCCGAGGGCTTCCCGCCGCACCCGTACCACGGCAGCGACGAGGAGTTCGCGCCCTCCACCGGCAAGGTCCGCGCGCTCACCCTGCTGATCGACTTCCCCGACGCCAAGGCCCCCTACAGCGCCCGCGAGCGCTACGGCGAGTTCTTCCCCGCGGTCAAGCAGTGGTACGCCGCCGCCTCCTACGGCCGGCTCGACTACGAGTCCACGCCCGTGCTGCGCTGGATACGCATGCCGCGGCCGTTCTCCGCCTACGGGATCGGCCGCGGCTACGGCTGGGACCAGCACACCGCGATGATGCGGGACCTCGTCAAGGCCGCCGGCCCGAGCGTCGACTTCCGCGGCTACGACATCGTCAACATCCTCGTCACCCCCGACGCCGGCCCGCCCGCCGACCAGGCGGTGCTCTCCGTGACGTGGACCGGCGCCTCGGCCGCCACCACCGGCGACGGCACCCGCCTGGACAAGGTCTCGCTCATCTACGGCCACGACCAGTCCGGCTTCCGGGTGCTGGCCCACGAGAACGGCCACGCGCTGGGCCTGCCCGACCTGTACGCCGTCGACGACTTCCAGCGCACCGACCGCCTCGCCGGCCAGTGGGACAGCATGTCGCTGGACTGGGGGCTGCAAGGCGACCTGCTCGCCTGGCACAAGTGGAAGCTCGGCTGGATCGACGACCAGCAGATCGACTGCGTCACCACCGCCGGCACCCGCACCTACACGCTGCGGCCGATCGAGGTGCCCGGCGGCGGCAAGGCGGTGATCGTGCCCTTCGGCGACACCACCGCCTACGTCCTGGAGCTGCGCGAACCGCTGGGCGACGACAAGGACGCCTGCCGCAAGGGGATACTCGCCTACCGGGTGCGCACCGACGTCGACTCGGGGAAGGGCCCGGTCACCGTGGAGGACGCCCATCCCCGCACCGCTGCCTGCACCTACAGCAGCGCGTCCTTCAACTCGCTCAACGACGCGCCCTTCGGCCCCGGCGAGGGGTGGACCGACCGGGCGGACGGCTTCGGCTTCAAAGTGCTGGCGCCGGACGCGGCCGGCGACTGGCGGGTGCGGGTCACCCGCCGCTGAACCCGGCCGGCCGGCGGGGCCGACCGGGCTCGTGCCACGGCGCGGGGATCAGGCCAGCAGCTCGGCCTCGAGGGTGATGTCCACACCCGCGAGCGCCTTGCTGACCGGGCAGTTCGCCTTCGCGTCCTGCGCGGCGGCCTCGAACGCCTCGGCGGTCAGGCCCGGCACCCGCGCCTTGACCGCCAGGGTGATCCCGGTGATGCCCTCACCCGGCTGGAAGGTGACGTTCGCCACGGTCTGCACGGTCTCCGGCGGGGTGCCCGCGCCGGCCAGGCCGTGCGAGAGCGCCATCGAGTAGCAGGACGAGTGGGCGGCGGCGATCAGCTCCTCGGGGCTGGTCTTGCCGTTCGCGGCCTCGGCGCGCGACGGCCACGACACCTCGTACGTGCCCACGCCCGAGGTGTCCAGCGAGACCGTCCCGGCGCCGCCCATGAGCGGGCCCTTCCACTGGGTGGTCGCGGTACGAGTGGTTGCCATGGTGAAAGCCTCCAAGAGTACGAACCGGCCGGCGGATCGGGCCGCCGTAGGAACGCTACCCCGCGGCGGGTTCGCCGTGTGTGAGGTACCCGCGCTCCACGTGCGGGGCGGGCGCGGGCGCGTCCCGGCGGCACGACGAAGGCCCCCCGCTTCCGCGGAGGGCCTTCGCCTCTCAGGTGCGCCGCCAGGGACTCGAACCCCGGACCCGCTGATTAAGAGTCAGCTGCTCTAACCAACTGAGCTAGCGGCGCCTGCTGACGTGGAAGACATTAGCACCCGGCTGAGCAGGGTGTGAAATCGATGGCCGGCGCCCGCCGGACCGCCCGTACGCAGGCCCACAGCAGCACGTCGGCGCCGGGCAGCCAGGGCTTGCGGGTGTCGGGCGCGACCACCCAGCGGGAGCGGCTGTCCCCGGGGCGCGGCGCCCGTCCGGCAGGCGGGCTGTCGTACAGCGGCGGCACCGTCACCGCGTCGCCGCGGCCGTGGCAGAGCAGCGGCGGCACCCGGCGGCCCCACTCCTCCCACGCCAGCAGCGAGGGCAGCCGGTGGGCGGTGCCCGGCGCGGCGAGCACCAGCACCCGGCCGCGGTGCACGGCCGCGGGGCCGGAGCCGGGCCCGGCCGCCCACAGCTGCTCCAGCACCTGCCGCCCGAAGAGCAGGGGGAGGTTGACCACGTCGAAGACGGTGCCGCAGGGCAGGACGCTCGGCGCGGCCGGGCGGGCCGCCCACAGCGCCTGCACGCTGCGCGGGAAGGCGCTGGCGGAGGCGAGCCATGCGGCGCCCGCCGAGGTGACGTAGGAGGTGTGCTGCTGACGCTGGATCTCGTCCATGTCTCCACATCTACCGACGTCACGCCCGCACCCCGGCGGAATCGGGGGAACGCGGGACAGCGGTGACGGGTGGCGGGTACCGTGCCCCGGGCCAGGAGGGTACTGGGGGTACGGTGCCCCGGCTACGGGGTGAGGCCGCCGCCCTTGATCAGGCTCTCGCCGTGCTCGACCATCTTCCGGGCGTAGTCCTCGGTCCACCCCGCCTGCTCGGCCAGGGTCGCCAGGGTCAGCCGGTCGAAGCGGCGCGGGTCCGCGAGTTGGGCGGCCGCCATCGCCTGGAAGTCGGTGGCCCGCTCGGCCGCGGCGCGGAACGCCACCGCCAGTTCGGTGGCGCGGACCAGCAGATCGCGGGGGTCCTCCATCGACTCCAGGTCGAAGAAGCGGTCGGACCCCTCCTCCACCACGGCCCCCGGTTCGAAGAGCAGCGGCGCGGGCCTCTTCGGCCGCTCCCCGCCCGGCCGACGCGCCTGCGGCGGCTGGCTCATCCCTACCTCCACCAGTCTCGACAACACCCCCCCATTGTCCCGCACCCCGAAGCCGAAGGGGCGGGGGACCTGGGCGCCCTGCCACGACGGTGCCGCAGGCGGGACGGGGGCGGCGGCGGGACGCGGGCCGTGCCTCAGGACGAGGCGAGCATCCAGTGGCTGAACGCCGCGTAGCGCTCCGCGAAGTCGGCTGCCCCATCGGCGTGTTCGACGGCGCGGGAGTGCACGCGGACCTGGTCGAAGCGGGCCCGGCGCTCGCGCTCGTAGCGGGTGAAGGCGGTGGCGGCGTCGGGGCTGCTCGCGAGGTGGGTACGGAGGACACCGATGTCCTCGACGCCGAGGGTGCCGCCGGCGGCGATGTGCGGGGACAGCCCGTGGGCGGCGTCGCCGACGAGGGCGACGCGGCGGCCGGTCCAGCGCGGGAGCGGGGGCACCAGCGTGATCAGGTTCTCCAGGATGGCGTCCTCGGGGGTCGCGGCGATCATCTCCAGCAGGTCGTTGTGCCAGCCTTGCGCGGCGAGGTGCCGGGCCCGGGTGAGGGCGCGGTCCCGCTTGGTGCCGGTCGGCTCGCCCGCGTCGAACTGGTTGACCATCCACATGGTCCGGTCCGCGGAGACCCGCGCGTAGCCGCCGCGGGTGCGCTCGGCGCCGATGGTCAGGACGCTGCCCTCGGGCCGTTCGGCCCCCGCGGGCACCAGCGCGCGCCAGGCGTAGTGCCCTTCGTGCGGAACGGCGTCGCTGCCGGGCACGAGGCTCGCGCGGATGCGGGAGTGCACGCCGTCCGCGCCGATCAGCAGGTCGGCCCGCAGGTCCGTGCCGTCCGCGAGGTGGACGACGACCTCGGTGCCGGTCTCGGTGCAGCCGGTGGCCCGGGCGCCCAGGCGGATACGGTCCAGGCCGATCCGGTCGGCGAGCAGTTGGTTCAGCGCGGGCCGCGGCACCAGCAGTAACCGGTGGTCGTCGGGGCCGTAGCCGGCGGCGCGCTGGGGCCGGCCGGCCGGGTCGAAGAACCAGGTGTCGATCCAGGCGCCCAGGTCGCGGACGTCGGCGCCGACGCCGATGTGGTCGAACTCCCGCAGCGCGTTGGGCCACAGCCCGATGCCCGCACCCGCGGCCCGGATCTCCGGCGCCTGCTCCAGCACTGTGACCTCGTGGCCGATCGACTGCAGGGACGCCGCCGCGGTGAGTCCCACCAGGCCGCCTCCGGCGATCACTGTACGCATCACTGCCTCCTCGTTCTCCGGTCCGCGGTCACCGGTTCGCGTTCTCCGGTCCGCCCGTGCCCCGTTCGGGACTAGTCCCAGTGAACAAGCGCACTCGTATAACCTCAAATGCATAGAGCTGATCGATAGCATTACCTCCATGCATATGGATCTGAACCTGCTCACCGCGCTGGACGCCCTCCTCGACGAACGCAGCGTGGGCGGCGCGGCCGACCGGCTGCACCTGTCCCAGCCCGCCATGAGCCGCACGCTCAGCCGGATCAGGCGGGCCACCGGCGACGAGATCCTGGTCCGCTCCGGCCGCGAGATGCTGCCGACCCCGTACGCCGAGCAGGTCCGCGAGGAGGTCCACCAGCTCGTCACCCGGGCGCAGGCCGTGCTCTCGCCGAACGCCGAGGTGGACCCGGCCGCGCTGGAGCGCACCTTCACCCTCCAGTGCAACGACGTCGTCGCCGGCGCCCTGCTGCCGCGCCTGACCCCCGTCCTCGCCGGCACCGCCCCCGGGGTGTGCCTGCGGCTGCTCGGGGAGGGCTCCACCACCGCGGACGAACTGCGCCGCGGCCGCGTCGACCTCCAGATCAGCGACCGGGCGGCCGACCACGCCGACATCCGCAGCACCACCCTGTTCACCGACGAACTGGCCGCCGTGGGCCGCCGCGACCTGCCGTACGACCCGACCGGCTGGGACGGGTTCGCGGCCCTGCCGCACGTCGTCGTCTCCCGCCGGGGCCGCACCCGCGACCGCATCGACGACCTCCTCGACGAGCGGCGCCTGCGCCGCCACGTGGCGTTCACGGTGCCCACCCTGGCGCTGGCCCTCGGCGCCGTGGCCGCCCATCCGATGGTCACCGTCGCCCCGGCCGCCCTCACCGAGGGCCTGCTGCCCGCCGCCCTGCGCACCTACCCGCTGCCCGCCCCCACCCCGCCGGTAGCCGCCGTCCTCGCCTGGCACGCCCGCCACGACCGCGACGCTGCCCACCGCTGGCTCCGCACTCTGCTCACCACCACCCTCACCGGCTGACCACGTTCGACGGCTCGTCCAGCCACACCGCCTGGCGGTCCGCCGTGACCGTCAGCCCGAAGCGCCGGAACCCGGGCCGCCCCTGGTCCTGCCACCAGCGGAAGGCCGCCGACACCTCGTCCCACAGCCGCCGCTTCCCGGACTGGTGGACGATGGCGGTGTCCTGGCCGTCGCGGAAGACGACCACGGCCCACGACCTGTCGGTCAGGCCGTAGAACCACACGGGCCGGCGCCCTGCCTGCTTGCGGTCGGGGACATGCGTGCAGTGCGGCACCCGCAAGCCGATCGCGAACCCCGCCACGTCCAGGTCGCCGGTCAGGAACTCCGCTTCCGTGACGGTGGTCGTCGACCTCTCCGCGTCCCCCGTGCCGCGCGCCGGGACGTAGGCGCTGTGCCCGGGGCGGACGAGGCGCTGCGCCCGCAGGCGCATGAAGGCGACCGGCCGCGTGAAGTGCCCGGACGCGCTGCCGCCGTCCCCGGCCACCACCAGCCGCACCGTCGCCTCGGTATACGTGTAGTAGGTGCCCCAGGGTGCGACGACCACGCCGCCCGGGGCGGTCTGCCGCACCCACGTGAACAGACCGGACCGCACCCCGCACGTGGCGATCACCCGGTCGTAGGGCGCGCCCGGCGGATGGCCGAGCAGACCGTCCCCCGTGACCACCCGCACCCCGCCGTATCCGGCCCGCCGCAGTGCCTGCCGTGCCGACTCGGCCACGACCGGGTCCACCTCCACCGACACCACGTTTCCGGCGCCGGCCCGGTGCGCCAGGAGTGCCGCGTTCCACCCGGTGCCGGTGCCGATCTCCAGCACCCGCCGGCCGGGCCGTACATCGAGGTCCGTGAGCATCGAGGCCACCACGCTCGGCATGGACGACGACGAGGTGAAGACGGTGCCCGGCGCCGTTCCGGTGTGCGCTCCGTCGTCCCACTGCGTGACGATCGGCACGTCGGCGTCCGCGTACCGGTGCCAGGCCTCCGGGTCCACCGCCCTGTCGACGGCGACCGCTCGGCCGCTCGCGGCGTCGTGCGGCCACATCAGGCCGGGCAGGAAGGCGGTACGGGGCACCGCGGCGAACGCCGGGGCCCAGTCGGCCGGCACGAACCCCGCCTCGGCAAGGGGGCGGCCCGAATCCGGCCGCCCACCGTATCCGTCGGTCACTTGCGGTGCTTCCCGTCGCCCTCTGGGCTGCCGCCGTCGGGGCTGGGCTCCGGCGGCGTCCAGGGAGTACCGGGCAGGTTGTCCTCATCCCCGTCCCCGCCCGCTGCATCTAACGTTCCGAGCGACTTCATGAGCCCTCTCCTTTGCTTCGGTACGCGCCGCGTACCCCTTCGCGCGGCTTTGTGAGCGTAATGCCGTGCCTCCGGGCCGGGGCCGGAAAGGCCGTTGCTCAAGGGCGCGGGCAAGCGGGCGCCGCGTTCGGGTCGGGCGGGGTCAGGGCGTGGCGGGGGTGCGGGCGCGGTGGGCGCGGATCTCGTCGTGGTGGTCGGAGACCCAGGCGATCAGCGAGGTGACGATCGCGTGGACGCTGCGGCTGAGCGGGGTCAGGGCGTACTCGACGCGCGGCGGCACCTCGGCGTACGCGGTTCTCGACACCAGCCCGTCCTCCACCAGTTGGCGCAGGGTGAGGGTGAGCATGCGCTGGGAGATGCCGGGGACCTCGCGTTGCAGGTCGGTGTAGCGCAGCGGGCCGGCCTCCAGGACGGCGATCACCAGCATGCTCCACTTGTCCCCGATCCGGTCCAGCAACTGCCGGATGAAGACCATCTGTTCGGCCGGGATGCCGGCGCACGGCCCCCGGCCTGCGACGCCACCCGTCTGGGCGCTGACCTCCATGGCGCACATTCCTCTCCGGTACGGACACCGGTGTTCCTTTTGTACGGCCTCCCATACTGGTCCACCATGGCGTTACGCACAAGTTGTAGGAATTGGTTGGCGCCGCGCTCGTCGGCGGCCCATCCCGCCGTGTCCGCACGGCTTCCACCCACCTGAGAGGCCCCGCCATGTCCTATCTGCTGCACATCGACGCCTCGTCCCTGGGCGCCGGCTCCGTATCCCGCCAGGTCGCCGGGTCCTTCCGCGACGCGTGGCGGGGCGAGGTGGTGCACCGCGACCTCGCCCTCGCGCCGGTGCCCCACATCACCGCGGAGGGCATCTCCGCCCGCACGACCGACCCCGCGCGGTACACCCCGGAAGAGGCGGCGGCCGCCCGGCTCCAGGACGAGCTGATCGAGGAGTTCCTCGGAGCCGGCGCTTACTTGTTCACGGTGCCCCTGTACAACCTGTCGATGCCGTCGGTGTTCAAGGCGTGGCTGGACCAGATCATGGTCGTCGGCCGGACCCTGGGCTTCACCGGCACCGCGCCTTCCGCGGGGCGCCCGGCCGTCGTGATCTCCGCCCGCGGCGGCGGTTACAGCCCCGGCACCCCCAACGAGGGCCGCGACCACCTGCTGCCCACGCTGGAGACCATCCTGGGGTGGTCCCACACCCTCGGGCTCACCGTGACCTCGGTGACCCCCGAGCTGACCATGGCGCCCGACGTGCCGGCGATGTCCGACCTCGTCCCGCTCCACCGGGCGTCCTTGGCCCGCGCCCACGAAGAGGCCCGCCGGCTGGCCGTGACGATCGGACGCCGGCCCGCCGCCTGACCGTGTCCGCCGCGCACGCCGTGGCCGCCGGTCCGCGGCCGCTCCGCGCCTTTACGGCTGCCAGGCGGTGCGGTGTTCGGCGAGGTGCGCGAGCACGGCGTGGTTGGCCTCCCAGCCGTCGGGGAACTTGACGGTGACGCCGAGGCGGACCGGCTCGGAGGACGGGTGTTCGTCGAGGAGGTCGGCGACCCCGGCGCGGCAGACGACGATGCAGGCGTGCCGGTGCCGGGAGGCGAGCACGCAAAGGCGCCCGGTCTCCAGGTGGAACGCGGTGGCGTCGGGGCGGCCGGACAGCGGGTGGAGCACCACGGTGACGTCGAACTCCCGCCCCTGGAGCCGGTTCGCGGTGTCCACGGCGACCCCGGCCACCCCGAGCGAGGCGAGCGCGGCGCGCACCGCTGCGGCCTGGTCGCGGTGCGCGGTGCCGACCGCGATCCGCTCGGCCGTCAGCGGCTTGGGGTCGGGGTCGGGCGCGGAGTGGGTGAGCCCGCCGCGGTCGAGCAGGCGCCGTACGACCAGGGCGACGGCCCGGACCGCCTCCGGGTCGGTGCGCGGGGTGTGCCGGGCGGGCAGCTCCAGCAGGCCCCAGCCGCTCACCGCCGCCTCGTCCAGGACGCGGTCCAGGCCCCCGCCGTCGCCGCGGACGCCGAACCCGAGCCGCCGGTCGCCCGGTCCGGTGCCGCTGCGGAACGGCGTGTACGGGTAGAACGCCCGCGACACCAGCGGCGCGGCGGACGCGGGCAGCCGCCAGGACACTGGCAACCGGTGCTGCGGCAGGCCCGGGTTGTGCGCGAGCAGCGTCACCACCGCGCTCGCCGAGGGGTCCCAGCTCAGCCCCGCCCACTGCTCCGCGCCCACCACGCTGAACGGGTCGAGCTGGCCGGGGTCGCCGACGAACAGCGCGCGTTCGAAGAGCCCGGCGACCTGGAGCAGCGCGTCCGAGCGCATCTGGTACGCCTCGTCCACGATGGCGTGCCGCCAGGGCTCGACGTCCTTGACGTACGCCCACTTCGCCGCGGTCGCGATCACCACCGCCCGGTCCCGCAGCTCCGCCACGGACGTGGACTTCGCGAGCGAGGGGTGGCGGTCGAGCGCGGGGTCCGGCGGCGAGTCGGTGCCGTGCAGCCGCCCGACCGGCAGGTCCGGGTCGGCGGTGGCCAGCCGGTCGGCGAGGTCGTCGACCTGCGCGTTGGTCTGCGCGACGATCATCAGCGACTCGCCGGCCGCGGCCAGTTCGCGGGCCGCGCGCACCACGAGCGTGGACTTGCCCGCGCCCGGGGGCGAGTCCACGACCACGCCGCGCTCGGTGCCGTACAGGGTGCTCGCCAGGATCGCGGCGGTCGCCTCGGCGGCGGCCCGGCCCGGATCGAACGGCTCGGCCTCGCCGCCCGGGGCAGCAGCCCCGGCGCCTGGCACGGGCACGGGCTCGGTCACAGGAAGTCCTCCGCGGTCACGGGGTCGGGGGCGGTCGGGGCGGGGTCGGCGCCGGGCGGCCCGCCGTGGGTCCACGGGGTCAGCTCGGCGTCGGGCAAGGCGGGGCCGCTGCGCGGGTCGTGCTCGAACAGCGTGAAGGTGACGGTGTCGCCGGGTGCCGGGACCGAGCCCTCCCGCGGGGTGCGGCCGCTTCCCATGCCCCCGGTCAGCTTCACCCGCACGCACCACCGGGAGCCGGAGCCGTTGCCGCTGCCGGGCTCGGAGCCGCAGCCCGCCTCGTCACTGGACCCGGAACCGTTGCCGGCCCTGGCCTCATTGCCGGACCCGCCCTCGGAACCGCCGCCGGTCTCGCGCACCTCCACCAGCTCCACCACCTCCACCAGCTCCGCCGTCTGCGCCGACTTCGCGTCCGCCAGTGCCCGGTACGCCTTCGCGCCCGGCTCGGCCTGCGGCAGGTCCCCGGTGGTGAGGGTGAGCACCGGCCGGGGCATCGGGCGGCGGCCCTCGGACATGGTCATCTCGACCTCGACCACGGTCCCGGTGAACGCCTCCCCGGACAGCCGCCGCGCCGCCATGGCCAGCGGGTCGTCCAGCGCCTCCTGGGCGGAGAGCCGGGCCTGCGCGGTCTCCCGCCCGGCCAGCTTCTGCGCGGCGGTGATCGCGTCGTCGCGCTTGGGCTGGGGCGGCTCGCCCGCGCGGACCCGGTCGCGGTGCCCGGTGAAGGACCAGCGGTCCCGCTTCCACCGCTCCTCGACGTGGGCGGCCTCGGGCAGCGACCGCAGCAGGTCCAGGCCGCGCCACATGTCGTCCCAGGTGGGCCGCAGCTGGGAGGCGACCAGGTCCCTGATCGCCGTCTCCGCGGCCGCGCGCTCGGCGGCGCCGCGGGCCTTGTCGTACCGGGCCTGGGCCGGGGCGAGGACGCGGTTGTCGAAGACCGGGTCGGTGGCCGGGCCGGCCGGCGGGCTGAGCAGCAGGCCGTCGCGGGCCCGGCCGGTCTGGGCGCGGGCGGCGGCGGTGGGCCCGTCGGAGCCGGGCGGCGGGTCGATCCAGCCGAGCAGCGCGCCGAGGTGCTGGTCCTCCATGGCGCTCTGGCCGGTGGCCCAGTGCCGGGTGAGCAGGTCGGTCATGGCGAGCAGCAGCCCGCTGCCCGGGGTGCGGGAGCGTTCCGCGTAGTGCGTGAGCCAGCGGCCGAGCAGCGGCACCGGCACCGGCACCGGGTGCGGGGCGTCCGGGTCCTCGACGGTGCGCAGGAAGCGGGTGGAGCGGCCGACCAGCCGGACGTACTCCACGGCGGCGCTGTTGGGCACCACCATCTGGAGGGCGTCGGCGCACAGCTCGGTCTCCTCGCGGGTGCGGGTGGCCGGCTCGATCTCGACCTCGTCGGTGTACTGCTCCAGCGCGCGCAGCAGGGCCGCGGCGAGCCCGGCGAAGAAACCGAACCGCAGTTCGCGGTCGAGGGGTTGGGGCACCACCAGCAGTTCGGGGGCGTCCCGGTCGGTGCCGATCATCGCGCCCAGCGGCGCGCCCGCCTCGCCCGCGGTGGTGAGCGGCACCAGCACCAGCGGCCGGTCGGCGAGGTGGCAGTGGCGTACGGTCGCGGCCGGGACCGCCCGGCGGGCGGCGACCGCCTCGGCGCGGGCGAGGGTGTGCAGCACGCTCACGCCGGGCCTCCGGCCGTACGGGTCGGGGCGCCGGTGCCGGTGCCGGTACGGGTAGGGCCGCCGGTACGGTCGCGCGCCGGCTCGTCGGAGTCCGGCCGGGCGTCCCGCAGATCCCCTGTCTCCGGGGCGGGCGGCCGCGCGGGAGTCGGGACGGCGGGAACGGGAGCGGTAGCGGGAGTGGGAACGGGGGCACCGTCCGCCGCCGAAGGCGCGTCGGCCCCCGCGGCCAGCGCCTCCGCGCGCAGCGCCGCGGCCCGGCGCAGCGCCGAGACCGCCGGGTCCCGCGGGTCGCCCGCGCGGCCGTGCGCGGCGGCGAGCACCGCCTCCACCGTGGTCAGGTCGCCGAGCTCGCCGCGCAGCGACCGGCCCAGCGCCTCGACCCGGCCCGCCGCCCGGGAGCGGTCGCGGCAGTGGAAGGCCAGCTCGCAGGTGGACAGGCACTCCGGGGCGTACGCGGCCGGGACGAGCTCCACGGCGGCGGCCAGCTCGGCCCGCGGCCGGGTCGGGGTGCGGCCGTCGGGGGTGTACGCCAGGTCGAAAGTGGTGTCCTCGGGCAGCAGGCCGGCGATGTCCGAGATCCGGGTCAGCCGGGTGAGCTGGCGGCGGGTGACGGCGAGCTGTTTGCGGATGTCGACCCGGTCGGCGGTGGGCAGGTTGGAGAAGTCCTTCGGGCAGACCAGCAGGATGTCGGCGCGGGTGCGGCCGGCGGCCACCGCGTCGAGCGCCAGGACGTAGACCGCGGACTGCCGGGCGGCGGCGCCGACCTTCATCGCGTCGGCGCCGCCGTCCAGGATCGGGAAGGACTTGATCTCGACGACGGTCCAGCTGCCGTCGGGCGCGACCGCCACCGCGTCGGGTTCGAGGTGGACCGTGGAGCCGGCGACGTCCAGCGCGAGCAGCGGGTGGTCGAGCAGGGTCCAGGCGCCGGGGGCGGCCTCGGCCAGCGCCATCCGGGTCCTCGCCACCCGGCCCTCGGGCCCGGGCGCGGCCAGGTCGGGCAGGGCCGCGCGGCCCTCGGCGCCGAGCAGCCGCAGCAGTTCGGCGCAGCCGTCGGCCTTGACCCGCGCCTCGAAGGCGTGGCCGCGGGAGAAGGCGAACCGGGACTGGCCGAACCGGGCGGGGGAGCCGAGCGCTTCGGCGACGGCGCCCTTGTCCACCCCGGCGGCGTCCATCACCGCGCGGCGCTTGCAGCCGGGGTTGGCGGCGAGTGCGGCCAGCGCCCGCGCGTCCATCGGGCGGGGAGTGGTGCCGGGGCCGCGCAGGACGGCCAGCCGCTCCCGCAGGGAGTGCGTAGTGCTCACCCGGGAGAGTGTGTCATCCGCCACGGACAACGGCCCCGAGGGCGCCCCGGCAACCGGTCGGGACCCGCGGTCAGTTGTGGCCGGCGGGTTCGCCGGTCCGGTCGTCCTCGCCGGTCAGCTCGCCGCTGGCCTGCTCGGTCCCGCCGGCGGCGGCCGGAAGCTGGCGCGGCACGGACGGCTTGGCCGCCGGGGTCCGCCCGGCTCCCGGAGCCGGGGCGCCGCCGTGTGCGGCGGGGGCGGGGGCGGGGGCCGCCGGGGCCGAAGCGGCCGAAGCGGCCGTGGAGACTGAAGCGGCCGGGGCGGCGGCGGACCGGGTGAGGCCGATCCGCGCGTGCAGCCCGTCCACCATCCGCAGCGCCGGCCGGGCCAGCAGGAAGCCGACGCCCATCACCGCGACGCCCGCGGCGGCGTCCATCAGGTAGTGGTTGGCGGTGCCCATCACCACGAGCGCGGTCATCAGCGGGTAGAGCACGCCGAGGGTGCGCACCGTCCAGTGCCGCCCGTAGCGGAAGAGCATGATCCCGCACCACAGCGACCAGCCGACGTGCAGGCTCGGCATCGCCGCGTACTGGTTGGTGAGGTCGCCCATGCCGCGCGGCGCGCTCGCCTCGCCGCCCCACCAGCCGTAGGAGCCGTACTGGGCCATGGTGTCGATGAAGCCGTGGTGGCCGGTGAGCAGCCGCGGCGGGGCCGTGGGCAGCAGGGTGAAGCCGATCAGCCCGATCAGGGTGGACAGCATCAGCCAGGTGCGGGCCATCCGGTAGTGGGTGGGCCGGCGGCGCCACAGCCAGACCAGGACCGTGGGGGTCACGATGTAGTGCAGCGACGCGTACATGAAGTCGGCCGGCACACCGAGGAAGGCGTGGTCGGTGAAGAGCCGGTTGAACCAGTGCTCCGGGTCGAGGTGGACGATCTGCTCGAAGTGCAGGATGTCCGCGCCGTGCTGCACCGCGCTGCTCACGTCACCGCGGACCAGCAGCCGCGCCCCGGAGTAGAGCGCGTAGACCACGGCGATGAGCGGCAGTTCGGTCCACCAGCGCAGCCGGCCGCGGTAGGCAGCGGCGCGCGGCGCAGCGGCAGTGATCGTCATCCGGACGTCTCTCCAGGTTCTCCGTTGGCCGCGGGTCCGGCGGTCTGGTCGGTGGCGTACGCTCAACCGTACGCCGTACGGTAAGTGCGGCGCACATCGCCCCCGAAGTTTCGCAGATACCCCGAGTTCGTACGGTGTTCAGCCCGGACATGCCGGGTGGGCACGCTCCGAAGGACGCCCGGTTACCGCTCCCGGGTTGCCGCACGAGGTACGAAGGAGACGAGAACAGAGATCCCGATGTCGGTGTCCCCGTCGGCCCGGCCGCTGCGCACCCCACGGCGCCGCGCCCCCCGCAACACGCTCAACCCGGATCGTATCCTCGATGCGGCGATCGCTCTGCTCGATCGCGACGGCGCCGAGGCTTTCACCATGCGTGCACTCGCCGAACAGCTGGGTGTCGCCCCGATGGCGATCTACTCGCACTTCCGCGGCAAGGACGAGATCAGCGACGCCGTCGCCCAGCGCCTGCTGGACACCGTGGAGCTGCCGGGCACCTGCGGCGCGCACCCGGACCGCGAGCTGCGCGAGGTCTGCCTCGGGGTCTACCGGCTCTTCACCGACCACCCCTCCGCGCTGCAACTGCTCACCACCCGCCCCACCCGCGGCGACGACGCGCTCGCGGTCATCGACCGGATGCTGGCGCTGCTGCGGGCGTGCGGGCTGTCCGGGCAGGACGCGGTCCGCGCGCACGTGGCGCTCATGCAGTACACCGTGGGCTCGGCGGTGTGGAGCATCCGCCGCACCCGCGCGAAGTGCGAGGAGGGGGCGCGGGAGCGGGCCCGGACCAAGCTGGACGCGCTCCAGCCCGAGCGCTACCCGGCGCTGGTCGCCCTCGTCCCCGAGCTGCTGTGCGCGCAGGACGACGCTGGGGGCCAGTACGAATGGGGCCTGGACCGGCTGCTGGGCGGGCTGCTCGCCGAGCGCTGAGCGGCCGGCGCGCAGGTGCCGGGCAGCCGGTGCTCAGGGCGGTGAAGGGCGCCCGCGGGCGGTGGGTGATGATGGAGGCGTTTTCGGCCGGTCCGCGAAAGGTCCTTCGGTATGGCAGTGGTGGCGCCGCGTGTCCTCCTGGTCCGGCACGGGCAGACGGAGTGGTCCCGCACCGGGCGGCACACCGGCCGTACCGACATCCCGCTGACCGACGAGGGACGGCGTACGGCGCGGCTGCTCGGCGAGCGGCTGGCCCGCGCCCCCTGGTACGGCCTGCCCGACGCCGAGGTGCGCACCTCGCCGCTGGTCCGCGCCTCCGCCACCGCGGAACTCGCCGGCTTCGGCCGGGCCAAGGAGTGGGACCCGCTCGTCGAGTGGGACTACGGCCGGTACGAGGGCCTGACGCCCGCGCAGCTCCAGGAGCGGCGGCCCGGCTTCCACATATGGCGGGACGGCGTGCCCGGCGGCGAGACGCTGGCGGCGGTCGCCGAGCGCGCCGACGAGGTGATCGGGTGGGCCCGGTCCGCGCCGCGCGACGTGGTGGTCTTCGCGCACGGCCACTTCCTGCGGGTGCTGGGCGCGCGCTGGCTCGGCCTCGACCCCGCCTTCGCGGCGGCGCTGCGCCTGGAGCCGGCGTCGCTGTCGGTGCTGGGGTGGGCGTACGGCGCGCCGGCGCTGGAGCGCTGGAACGACACCGCGCACCTGGAGTAGGGCCGGAATCCGGACTTCCGCACCTCCCGGAGTACGCCGGCCGGTGCGCCCGGGCGCACTCCCACCGCCCCCGCCACCCCTCCTTCACCCCCGAACAGGGGGTTCACGCCGTGATTCGCCAGGGAACGCCACCCCTGGCGCGGGCCCCGGACGGGTACGGACGCCGTTGTACGAAGTGGGAGCCGATCACCTCGGCCCCCTTCGGAGGGAGGTTGCCGTGGAGAAGAGAAATGCTGCGGGCCACAGCCCGGAAGTGGTCGTGCCGGCGGCGCGGGACGTGGTGACCGTGCCGTTCCGGCAGGGCCTGGAGGCCGTGGACCTGCTCCGGCTGAGCACCGGGGTGGGACCGGTCTTCCACGACCACGCGGCGGACAGCCTGGCGTTCCTGGTGCCACTGGGCACCGCGGACGGCTGGGACCTGCCCGGCAGCCAGTGCCACCGCAGGGGCGGCGGTTCCACGCCCTGCGGCGGCGGCTGGCTGGTCCCGCCGCGGACCGACGGGGCGGTGACGGACCCGGCGCAGCTGCGGCAGGCGCTGGGCGCGGCCGCGCGGACCATCGAGCTGGTCGACGGGTTCGCCCAGCCGCCGGCGGTGTCCTGATCAGCCGCGCGCAGGCGCGGGCGCCGGGGTGCGGGGGCACCGGCGCCGCCGGTCGATAATCGGACCATGGCACGTCAACGGCACAGCACCGCCGCTTCCCGCACCGTCCCCGTGGGCGGCGGCCTCGCCGAGCTGCGCCCGGACCGCGAACGGCCGCAGTCCTGGACCCTCCTGGTGGGCGGCGCCCCCCAGTCCCACGTCGACCTCGCCGACCCGGCCCGCCTCGACTTCGCCTACCAGCGCCGGCTGGGCCATGTCGTCGACCTCGCCGCCCCGCCCGGCCGCCCGCTGCGGGTGGTCCACCTCGGCGGCGGCGCCCTCACCCTCGCGCGCTACACCGCGCACACCCGGCCGCGCTCCACCCAGCAGGTCGTCGAGATCGACACCGCCCTGACCGAACTGGTCCGCACCGAACTGCCCTGGGACCGCACCTGGCGGATCAAGGTCCGCGGCGCCGATGCCCGCGAGGGCCTGGCGAAGGTCCCCGACGGCTGGGCCGACCTCGTCATCGCCGACGTCTTCGCCGCCGCCCGCACCCCCGCGCACCTGACCAGCGCCGAGTTCCTCGCCGACGTACGCCGTGCCCTCGACCCGGCCGGCATCTACGCCGCCAACCTCACCGACGGCGGCCCGCTCGCCTTCGTCCGCGGCCAGGTCGCCACCGCCCGGGCCGCCTTCACCGACACCGCCCTCGCCGCCGACCCCGCGGTACTGCGCGGCCGCCGCTTCGGCAACCTCCTGCTCGTCGCCGCCGCCCGCCCGCTCCCGCTTGCCGAACTCACCCGCCGCATCGCCACCGACCCGCACCCCGGCCGGCTCGAACACGGCCCCGCGCTCGCCGACTTCACCGCCGGCGCCCCCGTCGTCACCGACGCCACCGCCGACTCCTCCCCGCCCCCGCCCGCACACGTCTTCGACTGATCCGCCCCCGCAGGGCAGGATGGGGGCCGTGCGCAGGGCGGTGCTCCACCTCGGTGTCTGGGCAGTGGCGACCAGCATGGCGGTGGCCGTGTCCTGGTTCGGCGTGCGCTCCGTGCTGCGCAGCACCGCCTACGGTCCGCCGCGCGCGCTGCCCCTGCAACCCGCCGCCACCGGCTCGCCCCCGGGCATCTCCACCGCCGTCCACCGCCCCAAACCCTCCACCGCGCCCCCCACTTCCCCCACCACCCGCCCCCGCCCCACCCCCACCCGCTCCTCCACCCCGACCCCGACCCCCACGCCCACCCCCACCAACCCCGGCACCGTCCACAGCTACACCCTCTCCGGCGGCCAGGTCGTCCTCTCCCTCACCACCACCTCCGCCTCCCTCGTCTCCGCCACCCCCAACCCCACCTGGACCATGCAGCTCTGGACCGACCAACCCGGCTGGCTCCGCGTCACCTTCACCTCCGCCTCCGGCACCACCGCCGCCACCCTCCTCGCCACCTGGAACGCCCACCCCCCAACGGTCCAAACCTACGAGGACCACTAACGGCACTGCACCCGGAAGTGCCGAGCAATTCATAAGCCCGCGCGGCGTTTGAGCGCAGACAAGCGAAGGCCCCGCACAACCTCCAAGCCCGCGCGGCGATTGAGCGCAGACCGGCCCACCCGGGCACACCACACACGGCTCCACCCGCGGAGCGATTAGGTTCGGGTCATGCCAACAGTCCTCGTCGTCGAAGACGACCACTTCGTGCGGTCAGCCCTCATCCGGCACCTCGCCGACGCCGGGCACACCGTACGCAGCGTCGGCACCGCGCTGGAAGCGCTCCGCGAGGTCGCCCAGTTCGGCTTCGACGTGGTGATCCTGGACCTGGGCCTGCCGGACCTGGACGGCTCCGAGGCGCTGAAGATGCTGCGCGGCCTGAGCGACGTCCCCGTGATCGTGGCGACCGCGCGCGACGACGAGACCGAGATCGTCCGGCTGCTGAACGCGGGCGCGGACGACTACCTGGTCAAGCCGTTCTCCGTCGAGCACCTGTCGGCGCGGCTGGCCGCGGTACTGCGCCGGGCCCGCGGCGGCGGCACCGGCGCGCCGCCCGCGGACGAACGCATCCGCGTCGGCGGTCTGGAGATCGACGCCCGCCGCCGCCTCGCCCTCCTCGACGGCCACCAACTCGACCTGACCCGACGGGAGTTCGACCTGCTCGCCTTCCTCGCCGCCCGCCCGGGCGTGGTGGTGCCGCGCCGCGAACTGCTCGCCGAGGTCTGGCGCCAGTCCTACGGCGACGACCAGACCATCGACGTGCACCTGTCGTGGCTGCGCCGCAAACTCGGCGAGACCGCCGCCCGCCCCCGCTACCTGCACACGCTGCGCGGTGTCGGGGTCAAGCTGGAGCCCCCGGCGTGAGCGGCGCGCGGACGGCGGCCCGCCGATGAGATGGGCGCTGATACGGGTCTCGCTCGCCGTCACCGCGATGGTGGTGCTCGCCTTCGCGGTGCCGCTCGGCCTCGTGGTGAGGGAACTCGCCCGGGACCGCGCGCTGACCAACGCCGAACGCCAGGCCGCCGCGGTGGCCCCCGCGCTGGCCATCACCACCGACCGCGCCGAACTCGCCCGGGCCGTGGCCACCGCCCAGGCCGGCGGCGAGAACCGGATCGCGCTGCGCATTCCGGCCACCGCGCACACCGCGGCGGTGGACCTCGGCCGGCACCGAGCCTCGCGCGCCGCGCTGGCCGAGGCGTCGGCGCACGGCGCCGCCGCGACCGTACGGGTGCCCGGCGGGTACGCCCTGCTGCGGCCGACCGCGGTCTCCACCGGCACCATCGCGGTGGTCGAGGTGTTCGTGCCCGAGGCCGACGTCACCCGGGGCGTGGCCACCGCGTGGCTGGTGCTCGCGGGTGTCGGGGCGGTCCTGGTCGCGGGGTCCGCGGTGGTCGCCGACCGGCTCGGCAGCCGCACGATCCGGCCCGCGGTGCGGCTGGCCGGCGCCGCCCGCCGGCTCGGCGAGGGCGACCTCGCGGTGCGGGTGCCGGAGGCCGGCCCGGACGAACTGCGGGCCGCGGCAGCCGCGTTCAACGCGATGGCCGACCAGGTCGTCCAACTCCTGGCCAACGAACGGGAACTCGCCGCCGACCTGTCGCACCGGCTGCGCACCCCGCTGACCGTGCTGCGGCTCAACACCGCCTCGCTGGGCGGCACTCCGGCCGCCGAGCACACCCGCGCGGCCGTCGCCCAACTCGAACGCGAGGTGGACCAGATCATCCGGGCCGCCCGCGGCCAGCGCACCGCACCCGCGGTGCCCGCCGGGTGCGACGCGGCCGAGGTGGTGCGCGAGCGGATGGCGTTCTGGTCGGCGCTCGCGGAGGACGAGAACCGCGAGGTGCGCACCGCGGGCGCCGACCGCCCGGTACGGGTGCCGGTCGCCCGCGCCGACCTCGCCGCCGCGCTCGACGCGATGCTCGGCAACGTCTTCCGGCACACCCCGGAGGGCACCGCCTTCGCCGTCGACGTCCACGAGTTCGACGGCGCCGTGATCCTGCTGGTCTCCGACGCCGGGCCGGGCGTCGCCGACCCCGACGCCGCGCTGCGCCGCGGCCACGGCGCGGGCGGGCCCGGCTCCACCGGCCTCGGCCTGGACATCGTGCGCCGCGTGGCGGAGTCCACCGGCGGGGACCTGGCCGTCGGCCGCAGCGTGCTCGGCGGCACCGAGGTCCGTATCCGCCTGGCCCGCACCCTGCCCGCCCCGGCGCCGCGCCCCACCCACCGCCGTACCTGAGCACCGCGCCACCGACCGCCGTACTTGAGCACCGCGCCACCCACCGCCGTACCACCGTCGCCGTACGCCCGGCTTGGCGCGTCACCCCAGTGACGCCCCGTGAGTGGCGGGGCGCCTGGGCCGTCCCTAGCGTCGAAACGGCGGCCCGAGCCGCCGTTTTTCACGTCCATGCCCCCGGTGGGGGGCCGTAGGGAAGCGGGTCGGGCGATGGTGAAGCGTGTGATCGCGGGAGCGACGGTGACGGCCGCGGCGGTGGCCGCGATGGGCGCCGCGGGTGCGCCCGCGCGGGCGGCGGCGGTGCGGGTGGTGCACCCGGGGGAGTCCATCCAGGCGGCGGTGGACGCGGCCGCGCCGGGCGACACCGTGCTGGTGCTGCCGGGCACCTACCGCGGCAGCGTGCGGATCGGCACGCCGGACCTGACGCTGCGCGGCACCGGCGCGGGCAGCACCGTCCTGGCCCCGCCCACCGCGGGCACCGACCCGCACAGCGCGGCCGGCGCCGACCAGCCGGCGACCGCGGGCGCCCAGACGGGCGCCGCCGCGTGCGCCGCGGCCGGCGACGGCCTGTGCGTCACCGGCGCGTCCGGTGTGCGGGTGGAGTCCCTGGCGGTCACCGGTTTCGCCAAGTACGGCCTGTGGGCCACCGCCGCCGACCGCCTCACCGTCGACCACGTCCGGGCCGACCGCAACGGCCAGTACGGCATCGGCCAGGAGAAGTCGGTCCGCTCGCGCTTCACCGGCAACGAGGCGAGCGGCAACGGCGAGGCCGGCCTGTTCGTGGCGAACACCGTCTCCGAGGAGGGCGGCGCCACCGACACCCAGGGCACCGAGATCCGCGGCAACCGCCTCACCGGCAACCACATGGGCCTGGTCGTCCGCCGGCTGCGCGACGTCACCGTGGACGGCAACACCATGAACGGCAACTGCGCGGGCGTCTTCCTCGTCGGCGACGAGAACACCCCGCGCGCGGGCGAGATGACGCTCACCGGCAACACCGTGGACGCGAACAACGCCTACTGCCCGGCCACTGCCCGCCTGCCCTACGTCCAGGGCGCGGGCGTGGTGCTGACCGGCGTGGAGAACACGGTGCTCGACGGCAACGAGATCAACGGCAACGTCGGCGACTCGCCGCTGTCCGGGGGCGTCGTGCTCTTCCCGAGCTTCACCGGCAAACCCGACTCCGGCAACACGGTGCGGAACAACACGGTGCTGCGCAACGGCCCCGCCGACCTCGCCGACCGCGACCACGGCACCGGCAACACCTTCACCGCGAACACCTGCCAGGTCTCCCTGCCCGCCGGCCGCTGCTGACGGCACCCGCCGCACACCGGCGCTCCCCCCACCGCGCCCCACCGCCATGACGCCATGAGAAAGGGCGGCACCATGACGACCACACCGGACACCGAGGCCCAACCCCCCCTGAACACCACCCCGTTCGGAAACGACACCCAAGCCGACACCGCGACCGGCCCCGGCAAGGACGACGGCACCGACGACGGCGCCGCGGCGATGCGGCTGCGCGAGATCGTCTTCGGCGCCGCCTGCGCCGCCTCCGTACGCGCCGCCGCCCGCCTGGGACTTCCCGACGCGCTCGGCGAAATCCCCGCCACCGCCGAGGAGTTGGCCGAGCGCCTCGACGTGGCACCCGAACCGCTGCGCCGGCTGCTGCGCGCCCTCGCCTGCTACGGGGTCTTCGCCGAAGCCGCCGACGGCCGCTTCACGCACACCGGCATGTCCCGGCTGCTGCGCGAGGACACCCCCGGCAGCCTGCACCACATCGCGCTGTGGTGCACCGAGCCCTGGACCTGGGACGCCTGGCCGCGGCTGGACGATGCCGTCCGCTCCGGCCGGGACGTCTTCGCCGACCTGTACGGCAAGAGCTTCTTCGAGTACCTGCACACCGACGCCGCTGACTCCGCCCGTGTCTTCGACCGCGCGATGACCTCCTCCAGCCGCCAGGCGGCGCGCGACCTGGCCGCGTACGTGGACCTGACCGGGGTCCGCTCTGTCGTCGATATCGGCGGCGGCCAGGGGCTGGCGCTCGCCGGGCTGCTGGAGAAGGCGCCCGGGCTGCACGGCACCCTGCTGGACCTGCCCGACGTCGTCGCCCACGCCGACCCGCGGCTGCGGGAAGGCGGCGCGCTCGCCGACCGGGTGCGGCTGGTCCCCGGCGACTGCCGCACCGCGATCCCGGTCCGCGCCGACCTGTACGTCCTGAAGAACATCCTCGAGTGGGACGACGCCAGCACCCGCGCCACCCTGCGCAACGTCATCGCCGCCGCCGAACCCGGCGCCCGGGTGCTGGTGATCGAGAACCTCGTCGACGACAGCCCCTCCATGCGCTTCACCACCGCGATGGACCTGCTCCTGCTGCTCAACGTCGGCGGCGCCAAGCACACCCGGGCGAGCATGACCGCCCTGATGGAGGAGGCGGGGCTGCCGGTCGAGGCCGTCCGCCCGATCAACCCCCACCTGCACGCCTTCGAGTCGCGGGTGCCCTGACCCCAGGACGTCCCCTTCACCGCGAAGCGGGTGGCCCCGTACCTTCCGGGACCACCCGCTTTCGCGGTGCCGTCACTGCCCGCCGAGCGCCTACGCGCGGTCCCAGCGGTAGAACTCCTGGGCCATCGCGTCCTTGGGCTCGCGCCAGGTCACCGGGTCGTACGCCGAGACGTACGGCGCGAGGGCCTCGCTGATGCGGCGGAACTCCGGGTGCCGCGCGTGCTGGGCGACCTCCGGCCCCGGCGGCCGCTCGGCCTCGATCAGGTGCAGGTAGAGGTCGTCGTGGAAGCGGAACAGGCTGCGCCCGGTCACCCCGATCAGCCCGGGCAGCTCACCCCGGTCGGACGCGGCGAACTCCTCGGCGACGGCGGCCGCGGCGTCCGGCTTCATCCGGGCCACGATCAGGCTGCGGTGCATCGCCCTCACGCCCTTTCCGCGGTGCGCGGCGGCATCGCGGTCAGCCCGCGTTCGGCGGCCCGCTTCTCGACGCGCTCGCGGATGCGCTCCATCTGGATCACGGAGTTGCGGTTGATCCGGTCGGTCATCTCCGCGTCGTCGACCGGCGCGGTCGGCTTCATCGCGAAGTCCTGCACCCACCGCATCGAGGTGCCGCCGGGCACCTCGGCGTACTCCCAGCGGATGTCCATGTGCGCGAACGGGCCGGTCTCCACCCGCCGGGCGCGCACCGTCAGGTTGCGGCGGTCCATCACCCGCTCGGAGACCCAGCTCCACACGGTGCCGTTCTCGTCGGGGTGCATGGTGAGCCGGAAGGTGACCCGGTCGCCGTCGCGCTCCATGACCTCCACCGCGGCGTACTCGCTGAACAGCTGCGGCCAGCTCTCCAGGTCGTTGGTGAGCTCCCAGGTGAGGTCCACCGGGGCGGCGATGGTGATGGAGTTCTCGGTGTGGCCTGCGGTCGGTGCTGCCATGAGCTGCGCTCCTTGTCTGGTGCGTGCGTGCGTGCGTGCGTACGGCGCGGGCGCCAGTGTTCCGGTGCGGCGCCCGCGTGCGGTGCGGCGGACGGGTGCGGTCAGGCCGCGGCCGCCTTCAGCTGGGAGTTGACGGTGGCCAGGAACACGTGCGGGGTCTTGCACGTCTCGGCGTCGTCGCCGATCCGGCGCCCGTAGCGCTTCTCCAGCTCGGCGACGATGCCGAGCAGCCCGAGGGAGTCGAGGTTGAACTCCTCGAACGTCGTGGCCGGGTCGGCCGCCAGCTGGTGCGGCTCGACCGCGAGCCCGGCCCGGTTTCTCATCAGATCGGCCAGCTCGTCGAAGGTGACGGGGCCGTCCGCGGTCGTCTTCCGCCGCGGGTCCGTCTGCTGCTCGTCCATGGGGGTGCTCCTTCGGTGGGGGGATTCTGTGGGGATCGGGTTCAGGGGATCGGGTTCAGTGGGGGGAGCGGGCCGGATCGGGCGCGCGCAGCACCATCGCCGCGTTGCACCCCATCAGCCCGCGGCTGAGCACCAGGGCGGTGCGCAGCGGGATGACACGTGCCTCGCCGGTGACCACGTCGAGGTCGTGCCGCACCTCGGCCACGTTCGGGGTGGGGGGCACCACGCCGTGTTCGAGGGCGAGTACCGCCGCCGCGGCGTCCAGTGCCGAGGCGGCGGAGTAGGCGCGGCCGAAGCCGGTCTTGGGGGCGGTGACGGGCACGGTCGCCGCGCGCGGCCCGAGCGCGTCGGCGATGGCCAGCGCCTCGGCCTGGTCGGCCGCGGGCACGCCCAGCGCGTCGGCGAAGACCACGTCCACGTCCGCGGGGGCGCAGCCGGCCGCCGCGAGGGCGCCGCGGGCGGCGCGGGCCAGCCCCTCCCGGGAGTCCCGCCAGGAGCGGGTGCCGGTGAAGGTCGCCGCGTGCCCGGCGACCACCGCCCGCACCCGCGCCCCGCGCCGCCGGGCCGCCGCCTCCTCCTCGACCACGAACATCGCGCCGCCCTCGGCGGGGGAGTAGCCGCGGGCGTCGTCGGTGAACGGCAGGTAGGCGCGGCGCGGGTCGCCGGCCAGGCTCAGCTCGCCGTAGCCGAGCTGGCACACCACGGAGTACGGCGCGAGCGGCGCCTCGGTGGCGCCGGTGACCATCGCGTCGGTGCCGCGCCGGATGGTCCGGGCCGCGTGCGCGAAGGCGTCCAGGCCGCCCGCCTCGTCGTCGGCGAGCACCCCGCACGGCCCGCGGAACCCGCCGCGGATCGAGATCTGGCCGGTGCTGGCCGCGTAGAACCAGGCGATGGACTGGTAGGGGCCGACGAACTGCGGTCCGCTGCCCCACAGTTGCTGCAACTCGCGTTGGCCGAACTCGCCGCCGCCGGAGCCGGCCGCGGTGACCACGCCGATCGCGTACGGGTCGTCCGGGTCGGCCGCCAGGTGCGCGTCGGCCAGGGCGAGTTCGGCGGCGGCCATGGCCAGGTGGCTGAACCGGTCGGTCTGCACGAGGAAGCGCTCCTCGACCAGCCCGCCCGGGTCGAAGCCGTCCGGGCCGCCCTGGACCTGCCCGGCGACCTTCAGCGGCAGCTGCTCGCAGCCCTCCCGGCGGACCGGGCCGAGCACCGAGGTGCCCTGCTGGACCGCCTTCCAGAACGCCTCGCTGCCGACGCCGTTCGGCGCGACCACGCCGAGCCCGGTGACCACCGCGGTCCGCTCTGCGCTGCCGGACCCGCTCATGACGCACTCCTCTCGGCGTGGGCGAGGACCACCGCGGACTGGAAGCCGCCGAAACCGCTGCCGACCGACAGCACCGACCTCAGCCGGACCTGCCGCGCGGTACACGGCACGTAGTCGAGGTCGCACTCCGGGTCGGGGGTCTCGTAGTTGGCGGTCGGCGGCACCACGTCGTGCTGCAACGCCAGTGCGCACGCGGCGAGTTCGATCGCGCCGATGGCGCCGAGCGAGTGCCCGACCATGGACTTGATCGAGCTCATCGGCACCGTGCGGGCGTGCTCGCCCAGCGAGCGCTTGACCGCGGCGGTCTCGTGCCGGTCGTTCTGCTTGGTGCCGGAGCCGTGCGCGTTGACGTAGTCCACCGCGGTGCGGTCGATCCGCGCGTCGGCCAGGGCCCGGTCGATGGCATGGGACATCTCCCGGCCCTCGGTGGTCAGCCCGGTCATGTGGTAGGCGTTGCCGAACGTCGCGAAGCCGCGCAGCTCGCACAGCACCCGGGCGCCGCGCGCCCGCGCGTGCTCCCACTCCTCCAGCACCAGCACCGCCGAGCCCTCGCCGAGCACGAAGCCGTCCCGGTCGGCGTCGAACGGGCGGGAGGCGTGCGCCGGGTCGTCGTTGCGGGTCGAGGTGGCCTTGATCGCGTCGAAGCAGGCCACCGTGATGGGCGAGATCGGCGAGTCCGCCGCCCCGGCCACCACCACGTCGGCGCGGCCCTCCTGCACGGCGTGGAAGGCGTGGCCGACCGCGTCCAGGCCGGAGGTGCAGCCGGTGGACACGGTGTGCACCGGGCCGTGCGCGCCGATGTCCTCGGCCACTTCCGAGGCGAGCGCGCTGGGCTGGAACGCCCGGTGCAGGTGCGCGCCGGCCTCCTCCGGGGAGACGTCCCAACGGCTGCCGGACGCACTGACCTTGACGTAGTCGCGCTCCAGCCGGGTGGTGCCGCCGACCGCGGAGCCCAGGCACACCCCGACCCGCCACGCGTCCTGCGCGGCCAGGTCGAGCCCGCTGTCGCCGATCGCCTCGCGCGCCGCGACCAGCGCGAACTGGGCGTAGCGGTCGGCGCGTTCGGCCTGCGCGGCACTGAGACCTGCGGCGCGCGGGTCGAAGTCGCACTCGGCGGCGATCCGGGACCGGAAGCCGGCCGGGTCGAAGAGGCTGATGCCGCGGGTGGCCGTCCGGCCGGCGGTCAGCAGGTCCCAGAAGGCCGGTACGCCGATCCCGCCGGGGGCGACCACCCCGACGCCGGTGATGGCGACCCGCCGGCTCCCGTCCGGGCCGGGGCCTGGCCCGCCGGGGCGCTTCACGCCTGTGCCTTCGCCGGGTCGGGAGGCGCGAGGTCGACCTCTCCGGCCACCTCCGCCGCCGGCTCGCGGCCGGTCTGCCCGGTGGACCCGTTCTCCTCGCCCTCCTCGGTGTCCACGTGGCCCAGCTCCGGGCGCGGCGCGAGCGGGCCGAGGTGGAAGACCATCCGGGCCTCGGTGTCGCCCACGTTGCGGAAGCGGTGCCGCATGTCGATCGGGATGAGCAGGCCCTGCTCCGGCCGCAGCGGGTGGCTCACGCCGTCCAGGTCCACTTCCAGCTGCCCGCTGAGCACGTAGACGAACTCCTCGGAGTACGGGTGGAAGTGCTCGCCGATCCGCTCGCCGGGCTGCATGATCGCCACGCCCATGAAGCCGCTGGTCGCGCCGCAGGAGGTGGGCGTGATCAGGGCCCGCAGGTCGCCGCCGCGCCGGCGGTTGGGGCTGGTGTCGTCCAGGTGCACGATGCGCACGTCGTTCGTCATGGCGGCTCCTCGATGTCCTTCGAAATCGCCCGGCCCTTCCTGGGGCCGGGGCTGTGGCTGGGGGGTGGTGCCGCACGCACTGCACGCGCTTCGCCTGCTCCGCGTGCTTCGGGTGCTGCGGTGCGCGGGGACCCGCGGGTCCCCGCGGCCGGTGTCAGTGCGAGGTCCGGTCCGTGACCGGCGTCATCGGGTGGCCGCCGAGGCCGAGCCCGGTGGGGTCGGCCGGGCCGCCCGGCACGAGCAGCTCGCGCAGCACAGCGGCGGGGTCGCCGTCGGCGGCGGGTGCGGCCGGGCCGTCGGAGGGCAGCCCGCGCACGTCGACCACCCGCACCACGGTGTCCTCGCGCCGGAAGACCGTGGCCGCGGCCAGCGGGTGCGCCGGGTCTGCGGCGGCCTCGGCGTCGAGGGCGCCCAGCAGCCGGGCGGCGTCGGCGCCGCGGCCGGGCCGCACGGGGTACAGGAACGCAAGGCGGGTCAGCGGCCCGCCCCCCTCGCTGATCTCACCGGTCTCGCCGCTGCCGGCACCGGACGCGAGGGCCGGGTCCGTCTCGTGGCAGGCGGCCGGCAGGGCCGCCCGGGCGAAGAAGGCGCGCGCCGACGCGGGCGAGGTGAGGTCGCGCTCCTCCTCCAGGTAGGGGTTGATCGCCTGCTCCACGGCCCGGATCTCCGGCTGCGCGGCCACGTGCCGCAGCGCGTTGCCGAGGTCGCCGGCCACCTCGACCGCGCGTACCACCCGGTTGCCGTACATGAACAGCGAGGTGCGCAACAGCCGCGTGGTGTCGTCCACTTGGGGCTGCGGGGCGCGGTAGTCCGCCAGCAGCTTCGCCACCTCGGCCTCGCTGCCCGGCTTCACCGTGAAGGTGATCGCGTGCCGCACCACCCCGTTCGAGCACAGCGGCGGCGCGGGCAGCGGGTCGATCTCGTCGGCCGGCCTGCCCGAGCCCGTGTACGAGCGGGCGGCCGAACCGGCGGCCGAGCCGGTGACGGGGACGGCGCCCGGACCGGCGGACGCGGCGCCGCGCGGCTGTGCGGCACCCTGCTCCGGGGTCTCCCGGGCGACCAGGAACCGCAGGGACGTGGTGTCCCGCACGCACCCGTGCAGCGGCTCGACCATCGTGCGGTGCGCGGCGCTCTCCACCCACTCCAGGAACGGCTCGCTGCCCTCCCACTCGCTGGTGATCAGCCACTGCGAGGAGTTGCCGAGCGACTGGCACAGCTGGTCGCTGATGTGGCCGGGCACGGCCGCCACTTGGTGCCGTATCTGCTCGTACGCCGCCAGGAAGTTCTGCTGCCTGCCGTCGAGCACGTCCAGCAGCAGTACGACGCGCAGCCGGGCGGTGGGCGGGGCGGCGGCGGAGGGGGGCGGGGCGAGCCGGTCGTCCAGAGTCGTCACGGGAGTTCGTTCCTCTCGGGTGGGGCGGGTGCGCACGGCGGTGGGCCGGGCCCGGGCGGGGCGGCGGTGCCGGTGCCTCGGGGGGCGGTGGTGCCGTCGGATGTGCTGTTGGCGGGGCGCGGCCGAGGGCGCTGGGCGCGGTGGGCCGCCGCGGGCGGTGGTGCCTGCCGCATATGCGTTCTGCCGTATGCGCGGGGCCGGGCCGCCTGGTTCCGATGCTCACGCCCGGGCGGGAATCGTGCGCGGCACGTGAGGCGGCAGAGTGAAGCACGGCCCGGCCCGGCCCGCGGAGCGCCCCGGCAGGGAAGGGAACCACCGGGAAGCATCCCCTGGCCGCGGGCCCGGCCCCGCCGCCGCGTGCGCCCCCACCCCACCCCCCCACTCCGGGAGACCCCCATGACGAACGCCCCGCACCCCGCGCCGCCACCCGGCCGCGACGGGCACACCGACGACCGCGTGCCCGTCCTGATCGCGGGCGGCTCCCTCGTCGGCCTGTCCGCGTCGCTCTTCCTCGGCCGCCTGGGCGTGCCGCACCTGCTCGTCGAACGGCATGCCCGCACCTCGCACCACCCGCGCGGCCGGGGCAACAATGTCCGCACCATGGAGCTGCTGCGCGCCGCGGGCGTCGAGGACCGGGTGCGCGCGGCCGCGTCCGTGCTCGCCGACAACCACGGCATCCTCCAGGCGGACACCCTCACCGGCGCCGAGCAGGAGTGGCTGTTCCGCACGATCGACCCCGGCGGCGCGCTGTCCCGGATCAGCCCGAGCGGCTGGTGCCTGTGCAGCCAGAACGACCTGGAGCCCGTACTGCTCGCCGCCGCCCGCGAGTTGGGCGGCGACATCCGCTTCGGCACCGAGCTGGTGTCCTTCGCGCAGGACGCCGACGGCGTCACCGCCGAGATCACCGACCGCGCCTCCGGCACCTCGCGCACCGTCCGCGCGGACTACCTGATCGCCGCGGACGGGCCGCGCAGCCCGGTCCGCGAGCGCCTCGGCATCCAGATGACCGGGCCGGGCGACCTCTTCCACAACGTCAGCATCACCTTCCGCGCCAAGCGGCTGGCCGACGCGGTCGGCGACCGCCGCTTCATCGTCTGCTACCTCACCAACCCCGACAGCCCCGGTGCGCTGCTGCCCGTCGACAACGCCCAGGACTGGGTCTTCCACGCGCCCTGGCGGCCCGACGACGGCGAGACCCTCGACGACTTCACCGACGAGCGCTGCGCGCACCTCATCCGCACCGCCGTCGGCGTGCCCGACCTGGAGGTCGAGATCACCGGGAAGGCACCCTGGCACGCCGCCGAACGCGTCGCCGAGCGGTACGGGCACGGCCGGGTGCTGCTCGCCGGGGACTCCGCGCACGAGATGTCGCCGACCGGCGCGTTCGGCTCCAACACCGGTATCCAGGACGCCCACAACCTCGCCTGGAAGCTCGCCGCGGTGCTCGCCGGGTGGGCCGGGCCGGGCCTGGTGGACAGCTACGACGCCGAGCGGCGCCCGGTCGCGCTGGCCACCGCCGCCCGCGCGTCGGCCCGCTCCGCCGAGCACAGCCACCCCGGGTACGACGCCGCGCCGGTCGCCGGCGGGCCGCGGTCCGGGATGATGCCGGCGGTGCTCGGCTACCGCTACCCGGGCGGCGCGGTGCTCGGCGCCGACCCCGGACAGCCCGCCGTACCGGACGAGTTCAGCCCCCGCGCGGTGCCCGGCGGCCGCGCACCCCACGTGTGGGTGCGGTGCGGCGGCGAGCGGATCTCCACGCTCGACCTCTACGAGCGCACGCCGGTGCTGCTCACCGGCCCGGCGGGCGGCGCCTGGTACGACGCGGCGCGGCTGGCCGCCGAAAGGATCGGGGTGCCGCTGGCCTGCTACCGGCTCGGCCGCGAACTGAAGGTCCTGCCCCCGGCGGAACAGGCGGACTCGGCGGGACAGGCGGAACGGGCGGACTCGGCGCGACCCGGGCCCGGGGGTCCGGCGCGACCCGCGCCCGACTTCTGCGGGCTGCACGGCATCGGGGAGGAGGGCGCGGTGCTGGTCCGCCCGGACGGCTTCGTCGCCTGGCGCTCCGAGGGCCCCCGCCCCGACCCCGAGTCCGTGCTGCGCACCGCCCTGACGGAGGCGTTCCGCCGCGCCTGACCTCGTGACGGCTGCCCCGTCCGCCGGCGGGCGGTCCCCGGACCGGTCGGACGGGGCAGCCAGGCGGGTCGGTCACCGCGTCACGCGGTACCTCCCCGCCATCCCGTGCATCATGTGGGCCGCCACATGGCAGTGGTAGAGCCAGTCGCCCGGGTTGTCCTCCAGGTACTCGGCCGTCAACGTGGTGGCGGGGCCGAGGAGTTGGGAGTCGGTCCAGCCGGCGGGGCTCAGCCAGCGGTGGCCGTGGACGTGGAAGACGTGGAAGGAGTTGCCGAGCGTGGCGACCCGCCACCGGACCCGTTCGCCCTCGCGCGCGGTGAACGTGGGGGCGTTGTCGACGAAGGCTCCTCCGTTGCACAGCGAGAGGTCCTGCTTCAGGCCGGTGGCGTCGTTCGCGGACAGGTCGTGGAAGAAGAGCACGAACTCCCGGTCGACGTCCGGCGTCTGCCGGTCGGTGACCGCGATCATCCCGAACAGCCCCAGCTCCGCGCCGATCTCCATGACCGGGCCGCTGCCGCCCAGCGCGCGGGAGTTCATCGAGTCGTGGGCCGGGGGCGGGGTGGTGCCGCCGGAGCCCCCGGCGGGCTGCGGCGGCGTCTGCGGTGCCGCGTGGTCGTGGTAGGGCCAACTCCCCACCGAACTGGGCACGCAGGTCCAGGTGTAGGTGTAACTCCCGCCGTAGGGCACGGCCGTTCCGGGAGAGTCGGGGTCATCCGCCATCCAGCCGCCGTCACTTGCCGGGGCGTACCGCACCCCGTGCGGGTGCATGCTGTGCGGCCACTTGTAGTGCGCGTCGTTGTTCCGGAAGTGCACCCGCAGCACGTCGCCGACCTCGGCGCGCAGCACCGGGCCGGGGATGCCGCTGTTCGGGCCGATGCCCTGCGGGCCCAGGTCGGCCGGCAGCGGCTCCGCCCAGTCGGGGGTGTAGGCGCGGTAGCCGATCGCCTGGTAGGTGGTGCGGTCCGCGGTGAAGGCCATCCCGGTCATGCCGTCGCGGCCGTTGGGCACGGCGTTGTGCGCGAAGGAGTCGGCCTGGACCCAGTACTCGCGGACCCGCCCGCCGCCGACCGCGCGGAACGCCTCCGCGGCGAACGGGTCGGCGCCGGCGCCGGGGGCCGTGCCGGAGCCGCCGAAGGCGGTGGCGGAGGTGGCGGCGGAGGCAGCGGCGGCGTCGGCGGGCGGGCCGGCCAGCGCCAGCGCGGCAGCCGCGCTGCCTCCGGTCAGCGCGCGCAGCAGGTTCCGGCGGTCGCTGCCTCGGCGCGGTTCGCGTACCGGCTCCGGTGACATGGGCGTCCTCTCGCTCGGGGGTGGGCGGCCGCCGCCCCGCGCTCCTGAGGCGCACTCAGGCGACCGCCGGGCGCGGCCCGCGGGCGTCGCCCGCCGCACGCCCACTGTGCGGGTCGAATCACCCGTCACGCGGGTGCCCCGCCCTGGAGAGTGACCGAACCAGGCAGGTGGCGGCGTCTGCCACCCGAAGAGCGGACCCGGTCACCCTGATGCGGCGATCTCCGGTGGCGGGCCCGCCGGGACTGGCTGACGGTGATCTTGTCGCCACTGCGCTTGTCGGGCTGACATGTTGTCAGCCGGCGTATGTCGGCGGCGGAAGGAATCGTCCCCATGCGTACTGCCCGCACCCTCGTGGCCGGAGCCGCGCTCACCGCCTGCCTCGCCCTCGCTGCTCCGGCCGCCCACGCCGCGGGTGCCGTCAACATCTACGACCCGAGCGGCCAGGGCTCGTCGTCGTCCTCTTCCTCGTCCTCCTCCTCTTCCTCCTCGTCGGACTCCGGCAAGTACTCGCACTCGTCCGGCAGCGACAGCTCGCAGGACGAGTCCGGCCAGGGCTCGGACGACAGCCAGTGGCACAAGCCGCACGGCGGCATGCACACCGGTGGCGGCGGCATGTCGGCGGCCGGCGGCAGCAGCCTCGCGGCCGGTTCGGTGCTGCTGCTCGGCGGCCTCGGCGCCGGTGCGTACGTCCTGCGCCGCCGTCGCGGTACGGCCGCGGCCGGCGCCCTGGCCTGACCGGTTCGCGCTCCGGTTCCCCCCTCCGGCTGCCCGGGCCGGGAGAAGAACCGCGGCTGAACCGGACCTGAGCCGGACCTGGCAGTGGCCGCCGTCGCGGTACGGCGGCGGCCGCGTCCCGGAACCCGGCCGGGACCTCCCACCGGCGGCCGGGCGCGTGCCGTCCCGCACCGCGCCCGGCCGCCCGGCTGCCCGGGACCGTCCCCCGTCCCGCCCGCGGCAGCCGCCCCACCTCTTCCCCTCCCGCGTACGCGCGGCACCCGTCATCCCGCGGACCGTCAGAAGGGCAGCACCGTATGAGCAGGCAGCAGCCGCAGCGCGAGCCACGGCCGGCGGACGCGCCGCCGGTGCGGGACCGCGGCACCCGGGTGATGCACTGGGCGATCGGGGCCACGCTGCTCGGCGCGTTCCTGGTGTTCCGCTCCTTCGGCTCCTCCGACACGGGCAGCGCCATCGGCGCGCCGATGCCCGCGCCCGCGGCGAGCGCTGCCTCGGGTTCCTCGCCCGACCCGACGGTGACGATGGGGGCCACCCCCGGCCCGTCGCTGCCGCGCTCCGTCCCGACGAAGATCTCCATCCCCACCATCGGGGTGAACGCCCCCTTCACCCCGCTGTCGATGGACGCGACCGGGGTGCTCCAGCCGCCGCCCGCCACCGACCGCAACCTCGCCGGCTGGTACCAGGGCGGTGTCACCCCCGGCGAGCGCGGCAACGCGATCGTCGCCGGCCACGTGGACACCACGACCGGCCCCGCCGTCTTCTACCTGCTGTCCTACCTGCGCAAGGGCGACCCGGTCGACATCACCCGTACGGACGGCTCGGTCGCCGACTTCACCGTGGACGAGGTCGACACCTTCTCCAAGGACGACTTCCCCGACCAGCGCGTGTACGGCGACACCTCCGACGCGCAACTGCGGCTGATCACCTGCGGCGGCGTCTTCGACCACAAGACCCGCGACTACGAGTCGAACGTGGTCGTCTTCGCGCACCTGACCTCGTCGCGGAACTCCTGACCCGGCCGGGCCGCGGTGCCCGGCCGCTCAGCGAGCGCCGAGTGTCCCCGGCACCGCTCGCCGAGCCGATCGTTAAGCCGTCCCTTCCGCTTCCTTAAGCCCGCCCTAAGAACCTGCCCGGCGGCCCTGAACTGGGCTTTTGTCCGTTCGGTGCCCGCTAGCGTGCTGCCCGCCCCCACCCCTCGAGTGCAAGGCAGGCAGCCATGGCACCCACCACCCACCGCCGCCGTCCCGGCCGCAGGACGCAGGTGCTCTGCGCGACCGTCGTGGCGGCGGCCGCCGCGGGCGGCGCGTTCGCCTTCGCCGGCTCCGCGAGCGCCGCCACCGTCGCGGCCGCGTACTCCACGACCAGCGACTGGACCACCGGCTACACCGGGCAGTACGAGATCAGCAACTCCAGCAGCAGCCCCCTGGACGGCTGGACGCTCACCTTCCGGCTGCCGTCCGGTACGACCATCGGCACGCTGTGGAACGGCCAGTACACCGTCTCCGGTCAGACCGTGACGGTCACCCCGGACAGCTGGAACCACACCGTCGCGCCCGGCGCGAAGGCCGAGGTCGGCTTCACCGCGAACGTCACCGGCGGCGGTACCTCCCCGGCCGCGGCCCCCGCGGACTGCACCATCAACGGCGCGAAGTGCTCGGTGGACGACGACCCCACCACCGCGCCCACCGGCCGCCCCACCGACACCGCCACCCCCACGGCGCAGCCCACCCAGACCCCCACCACGACGGCCACCCCGACCGCGACCCCCACCGCCACGCCCACTTCGAACTCCGGCCCGGGCGCCGGCTCGGCCGGCTCCGGCGGCTTCGCCCCCTACGTCGACACCTCGCTCTACCCCGCCTACGACCTGACGGGCGCGATGAAGGCGAACGGCGTCAAGCAGTTCAACCTCGCCTTCGTCGTCTCCGGCGGCGGCTGCACCCCGAAGTGGGGCGGCGTCACCGACCTCGACAGCGACGCGGTGGCCGCCCAGATCGGCGCGGTCCGCGCGGCGGGCGGCGACGTACGGGTCTCCTTCGGCGGCGCCAACGGCACCGAACTGGCCGGCGCCTGCTCCTCGGCGAGCGACCTCGCGGCGGCCTACGGCAAGGTCGTCGACACCTACCAGCTCACCAAGGTCGACTTCGACATCGAGGGCGGCGCGCTCACCGACACCGCCGCCGACACCCGCCGGGCGCAGGCGATCGCGCAGCTCCAGGCGAGCCACAGCGGCCTCGAGGTCTCCTACACGCTGCCCGCGATGCCCAGCGGCCTCACCCAGGACGGCATCGACGTGCTCTCCGACGCCAAGAGCAACGGCGTCGACGTGCACGCGGTCAACATCATGGCGATGGACTACGGCTCCTCGTACACCGGCGACATGGGGCAGTACGCCATCGACGGCGCCACCGCCACGCAGGCCCAGGTCAAGAGCGTGCTCGGGCTGTCCGACACCGACGCCTGGCACGCGGTCGCGGTCACCCCGATGATCGGCGTCAACGACGTGAGCAGCGAGACCTTCACCGTCGCCGACGCGGGCAAGCTCGCCGACTTCGCCACGTCCAAGGGCCTGGCCTGGCTGTCGATGTGGTCGGCCACCCGCGACAAGCAGTGCGCCGGCGGCGCCCAGAGCTACGCCGACGCCACGTGCAGCTCCATCACCCAGTCCGACGGCGACTTCGCCAAGGCCCTCGGCTCCTACACCGGCTGACCGGGCACCGGCAGCGCCGGACGCCTTCCTGCCCTCCCCCCACGGGGCAGGACGGCAGCGGGCTCCGGCCGTCGCGCACCCTCGTTCGCGACGGCCGGAGCCCTTTCGCCCCCTCAGGACCCGTCGGCCTCCTCCGACAGACCCCGAAGGGCGTTGGTGCGCGCCACCTCCGCGTACCAGTGGGCGCTCTGCTTGGGGACGCGGCGCTGGGTGCCGAAGTCGACGTACACCGCGCCGAAGCGCTTGCTGTAGCCGTAGGACCACTCGAAGTTGTCCAGCAGCGACCACAGGAAGTAGCCGCGGATGTCGGCGCCGTCGGCCAGTGCGCGGTGCACCGCGGACAGGTGGCCGCGCAGGTACGCGATCCGCCGCGGGTCGCTGACGGTGCCCTCGGGCGAGACGTAGTCGTCGTAGGCGGCACCGTTCTCGGTGACCATCATCGGCAGGTCGGGGTGCTCGTGGTGGACGCGCATCAGCAGGTCGTACAGCGCGCTGGCATCGACCGCCCAGTTCATCGCGGTGGTCTCGCCGGGCGAGAGGTGGAAGGCCACGTGCTCCGAGCCGGGCCAGGGCGAGTAGTCGCTCGCGCCGTGGCCGTCGTTGCGCGGCAGGTCGGTGCTCTCCCGGCCGTCGGAGACCAGCGTCGGCGTGTAGTAGTTGACGCCGAGCAGGTCGATCGGGCGGGCGATCTCCTCCAGGTCGCCCGGGCGCACCAGCGCGTCCCAGTCGACGAGGTGGCCGGTGTCGGCGAGCAGGTCCGCCGGGTAGCCGTCGCCGAGGATCGGGCCGAGGAAGACCCGGTTGCCGACCGCGTCGATCCGGCGGGCCGCGTCCAGGTCGGCGGCCGACTGGCTGAAGGCCCGCACCTGGTGCAGGTTGAGGGTGATCGAGGTCTGCGCGGTGGCGGGGAGCACCGAGCGCAGCGCCCCGATCGCCCGGCCGTGCGCCAGGTTGAGGTGGTGCGCGGCCTTCAGCGCCGACTCCGGCTCGGTCCGGCCCGGCGCGTGCACGCCCGAGCCGTAGCCCAGGAATGCCGAGCACCACGGCTCGTTGAGCGTGGTCCAGTACGGCACCCGGTCGCCGAGTGCCCCGGCGACGATCTCCGCGTACTCCGCGAAGCGCTCGGGCGTCTGGCGGACCGTCCAGCCGCCGGCGTCCTCCAGCTCCTGCGGCAGGTCCCAGTGGTAGAGGGTCGCCACCGGGGTGATGCCCTTGGCCAGCAACTCGTCGACGAGCCGGCGGTAGAAGTCCAGGCCGCGCTGGACGGCCGGGCCGCGGCCGGTGGGCTGCACCCGCGACCAGGAGATCGAGAAGCGGTAGGCGCCCAGGCCGAGGTCGCTCATGAGCGCCACGTCGTCCTGGTAGCGGTGGTAGTGGTCCGCCGCGATGTCCCCGGTGTCCCCGTTGAGGACCCGGCCGGGGGTGTGGCTGAAGGTGTCCCAGATCGACGGGGTGCGGCCGTCCTCGGCCGCGGCGCCCTCGATCTGGTAGGCGGCGGTGGCCGACCCCCAGACGAAACCGGGAGGGAAGTGGAGTGCGGCCGGGCTCGCCGCGGCCTCCGCACTGTGCGAGTGGACTGCTGTCATAGCGGGGGACTCCAGGGGAATCAGGGGTCGTCGGGGGAAGAGGGACCGCGGGGCGCCGCGGACGGAATGGGTGCCGGGGAAGGGTGCGAACGGGCGCGCCGGCCGCGGCGGCGTCAGCTCTTGACCGCGCCGGCGGTGATCCCGCCGACGATCTGCCGGCCCAGCACCGCGAAGACCAGCAGCAGCGGCAGCGTCGCGACCAGCGCCCCGCACACCACCACGGCCTGGTTGATCGTGTGGTCACCGGAACCGAGCCCCTGCAGCGCGACCTGCACCGTCGGGTTCTGCTGGTTCAGCGCGATGAACGGCCAGAAGAAGTCGTTCCAGGACTGCACGAAGACGAGCATCCCGAGCACGGCCATCCCCGGCCGGGCGATCGGGAACACCACGTGCCAGATGATCCGCAGGCTGTGCGCCCCGTCCACCCGCGCCGCCTCGACCAGTTCGACCGGCAGCGCCTCGGAGAGGAACTGCCGCATGAAGAACACGCCGAACGCGGCCACCAGCGACGGCAGGATCACCGACTGGATGTGCCCGACCCAGCCCACCTTGGTGATGATCTGGTAGAGCGGGATCACGGTGAGCTGCGGCGGGATCGTCATGGTCGCCACCACGAGGGTCATCAGCGCGTTGCGGCCGCGGAACTCCAGCTTGGCGAAGGCGAATCCGGCCAGCGTCGCGAAGAGCACGGTGCTCACCGCCACGCAGCCCGCCACGATCGTGGAGTTGATCAGGGCCTTGGTCATGTCGACCTGGTCCCACACGATCTTCAGGTTGTCGACGAGGTGGCTGCCGGGCAGCAACGGCGTCGGCGGGGTGACCAGTTCGGTACCGGTGCGTGAGGCCGCCACCACGGTCCAGTACAGCGGGAACAGCGAGACCAGCGTGGCCAGGATCAGCAGCACGTACGCGATCGGGCCGGCCTTCTGCTGGCCGCCGGCGCTGCGGGCGCGCAGCCGGTGCCGCTTGCGCAGCTCGGGGGAGGAGTGCCGGGGCCCGGCTGACGGGATCGGCTGGGTGAGTTGTGCCATCGTCAGCTCCCAAGCTTCCGGCGGTTGCTGCGCATCACAAGGAGCTGGACCGCGCCGATGAGCAGCAGGATCAGCAGCATCACCCAGGCCACGGCGGACGCCTGGCCCAGCTCGCCGACCTGCCAGCCCTTGTCGTACATGTACAGGCTGAGGGTCTGGTACTGGTGGTTGGAGCCGCCGGAGACACCCACGTTGCCGCCGAACATCAGCGGCTCACCGAACAGCTGCGTGGCGCCGATGGTGGAGACGATGATCGTGAAGAAGATCGTCGGGCGGATCGACGGGACCGTGACGCTGATGAACTGCCGCCAGCGCGAGGCGCCGTCGAGCGCGGCCGCCTCGTACAGGTCGGCGGAGACCGCCTGCATCGCGGCCAGGTAGATCAGCGCGTTGTAGCCGGTCCAGCGCCACGTCACGATCGAGGAGATCGCTATCTGCGCCGGCCACTTGGACGACGCCCACTGCACGTTCCCGATGCCGATGTGGCGGAAGACCTCGTTGATCAGGCCGTAGTCGGGGTTGAAGAGCTGGATGAAGACCAGCGTGGCGGCGGCGATCGACGTCGCGTACGGCGCGAGGATCGCGACCCGGAAGAAACCGCGGGCCCGCATCTGGTAGTTGAGCAGGTGGGCCAGGCCGATCGCCATCAGCAGCTGCGGCACCGTGGAGATCACCCCGAGGGTGAAGGTGTTGCGCAGCGCGGTCCAGAAGAAGCTGTTGTCCCACAGCGTCGTGTAGTTGTCGAAGCCGACCCAGGTGGCGTGCGTGCCCAACTGCACCTGGTGGAAGGAGAGCCAGCCGGTGTAGATCAGCGGGAACAGCCCGAAGGCGGCGAAGCAGAGGAAGAACGGGGCGATGTAGGCGTACGGCGAGGCCTTGGTGTCCAGCCGGAACGCCTTGGCGCGCCAGCCGCCGGGCGGGCCGGGGTCGCCGCTCTTGCGGTTCTTGCGGGCGTCGGTCCGGGACGACCGGGGGCTGCCGTCGGACGTCGCCCTGACGGAGGTGGCCACGAGTGGCGTCCTTCCGGTAGGGGAATCAGCGGGTGTCGACGGATGTCGACCGGGGAGCGGGGGGAAGCGCGAAGAAGCGGGGGAGAAGAGGGGCGCGGGGCCCCGGACACGGGCCGCCCGGCAGGTGGGAGTCACTGCCGGACGGCCCCGACGCCGGTCAGCCCGTGCTGACCTGGTCCTTCACCGTGGACTTGACCTTGTTCCAGGCCGTGTCCTTGCTGGTGCCGTGCTGCTCCATGTCGAGCAGCCCGTTCTTGGTGATGATGTCCTTCACGGTGCCGTCGTTCGGACCGATCGGGGCGGGCTGGATGTTGTGCGCGGTGTCCGAGAAGATCTTGCCGATCGGGGTGCCCGGGAAGTACGCGTTGGTGGTGTTCGCCACCGCCGGGTCGTCAAGGCCGCCCTTGGTCGACGGGATGTTGCCGAACTTCTGGAAGACCTTCACCTGCTGCGCCGGGGCGGTCAGCCACTGGGCCAGCGCCTCGGCCTCGGCGGCGTGCTTGCTCGCCTTCGTCACGGCGAGGAACGAACCGCCCCAGTTGCCGGCCTGCGGCGGTGCGGCGACGTCCCAGTTGCCCTTGTTGGCCGGACCGGAGTCCGAGGCGACCTGGCCGAGCATCCAGCTCGGGCACGCCACGGTGGCGAACTTGTTGGTCTTGAACGCCGAGGTCCAGCTGGTGTCGAACTGCTGGAGCTTGGCGGTCAGGCCGTCCTGCACCGCCTCCGCGGACAGGTTCCACGCGGTCTGCACCCCGGGGCTGCTGTCGTAGATCAGCTTCCCGCTCTGGTCGGAGTACTGCGTGGTCTGGCTGGAGAGCACCGCGTTGAACAGGCCGCCGGCCGAGTCGGTGAAGGACACGCCCTTGGCGGCCTTCGCCTGGAACTGCTTGCCGACGTTCACGAACTTCTGCCAGTCGCCCGCCCACAGCGCGGCGACCGCGTTGCGGTCGGTCGGCAGGCCGGCCGCCTTGAACATGTCCTTGCGGTAGCAGATCGCGGTCGGGCCGACGTCGGTGCCGACGCCGATGATCTTGCCGTCGGAGGTGGTGGCCTCCTTCTCCTTGTAGTCCAGCCAGTCACTGGCGTTGAAGCCCTTGACCGTCTTGAAGTCCACGAACTTGTTCGCGTACTGCGGCTGGACCGCGTTCGCCACGAAGCCGATCTCGATCGCCTGGATGTCGTCGAGGCCGCTGTTCTGGTTGAGGTGCAGCTTCAGCGAGTTCCAGTAGACGCCGCTGTCGGAGACGTTGTCTTCCTTGATGGTGATGTTCGGGTGCAGCTTGTGGTACTCGGCGAAGAGCTTCGCGCCCGTCTTGTCGTCGTAGCCGAAGGCGCCGTAGTCACCGATGCGCAGCGTGATCTTCTCGTTGGACGACCCCCCCTTGCTGTCGTTGTCGCTGTTGCTGCTGCAACCGGTGATCAGGGTCGCGCAGGCTGCGAGACCCGCGACCGCGATGACTGCGGTCCTGCGGGTTCTGCCGAAAGTGCGCATTCCACTCTCCTTGTCAGGGTGGGCCGTGCGGTGCGGTGGTGCGTGCGATGCGGTGGTGCGGTGGTGCGGTGGTGCGGTGGTGCGGTGTGGTGCTGGTGGAGCTGTCCCCGGGTGGTGACGACGCGGTGATCGTCGGATGCAATGCGTGGGAGCGCTCCCACTAGGCTTGCCGGAACACTCATGCCTGCGAGGGGTCAGTGTCAAGATGTGAAGTCGATTTCGTTGCCGGAACGTGTCCGGGACGGACGGATGGTCACTTCTTGAACGTAAGACGTCGTACGGGCGGCACCTGGGCCCTGGCACGGGTACTTGTAACGTGGGAGCGCTCTCAGGAGCTTCGTCCCGGTGGAAGGACCTCGCGCTAAGGTGGCGCGCAGTGAGTACAGGAGGCTCCAGTGACCATGCACGGTCGGCGCAGCGGACGGCCCACCCTTGAGGAGGTCGCCGCGCGCGCGGGGGTGGGGCGCGGCACGGTGTCCCGGGTGATCAACGGCTCACCGCGGGTCAGCGAGCGGGCGAAGACGGCCGTGGAGGCGGCGATCGCCGAGCTGGGATACGTGCCGAACCGAGCCGCGCGGGCCCTGGCCGGCAACCGCACCGACGCGATCGCCCTGGTCATTCCCGAGCCGGAGACCAGGCTGTTCGCCGAGCCGTACTTCTCCGACATCATCCGCGGGATCGGCGCCGAACTCGCCGACACCGACATGCAGTTGCTGCTGACGCTGATCAGGACGCCGAAGGAGCGGGCGCGCTTCGCGCAGTACCTCGAGGCGCACCGGGTGGACGGGGTGCTGCTGGTGTCGGTCCACGAGGACGACCCGCTGCCCGACCTGCTGGAACAGCTCGACATGCCCGCGGTGCTCAACGGGCGGCGCTCGGACCTGGAGTCGGTGTCCTACGTCGACGCCGACAACGTGGGCGGGGCACGGGCGGCGGTCGCCCACCTCATCGAGCGCGGGCGGCGCCGGGTCGCCACGATCACCGGGCCCCCGGACATGTACGTGGCGCGCTCCCGGCTGGAGGGCTACCGGCAGGCGGTGGCCGCGGGCGGCGCCGGCTACGGGGAACTGGCCGCCGCCGGGGACTTCACCGAGGAGGGCGGGCGCCGCGCGATGCGGGAGCTGCTGGCGCGCTGGCCCGACGTGGACGGGGTGTTCGCCGCGTCCGACGTGATGGCGGCCGGTGCCCGGGCGGTGCTGCGCGAGGAGGGCCGCAGCGTGCCGGGCGACGTGGCGCTGGTCGGCTTCGAGGACTCGGCGATCGCCCGGCACATGGACCCGGCGCTCACCTCGGTGCGGCAGCCGACGGAGGAGATGGGCCGGACCATGGCGCGGGTACTGCTGGAGGAGATCGCCGAGCGGACGTCGGTGCGGCGGCATGTGGTGCTGGCGACGGAGCTGGTGCGGCGCGAGTCGGTGTGAGCCGGTGTGAGGGCAACTCATCCGTGTGGTACGGCGGTTGGGCCTCAGGGGTTTCAGGGGATCAGCCGGTCCAGCAGCTCGAAGGTGTCGTACGGCTGGTCGTAGTCCCCGAAGTGCCCGTCGTCGCGGACGATCTGGGTGCCGCCCAGCCGCTCGAACATCGCCCGCCCCTGGTGCTCGTCGCAACCGTAAGGGTCCTTGCGGGAGTTGATGAAGTACAAGTCCCGAACGTGCGACCTGATCGCCGCCCAGTCGTAGGTGTCCTGGAGCACCGGCTCCGCCGAGTCGTTCGGCCGCGTGGCGTACCCGGCGACCAACACCGCCTGCGCCACCCGCACCTCGATGTGCTCCAGCACGGCCAGCAGCAGGGCGGCGCCGCCGGAGTGCCCGACCAGGACCGTGTCCTCGTCGAACCGCTGCGCGGTCAGTACCTTCGGCAGGAACGTGCCGATCGGCTCCACGTTCAGGTCCGGGTAGTGCGGCGCGTCCACGGTGTAGCCGCGCGCGGCCAACTGCCCGGCCAGCCAGGGGTACCACGCCACCTCGGGGTTCGCCCCCGTGCCGTGGAAGACCACCGCGTTGCGCGCCATGCCGAACCTCTTCCTTCGGGCCGCCGGTCAGGCGGCGGGAAACTCCCCTGCTTTCACGCTCGCTACGAACGAGGCGAACGCGTCCACCGGGAAGACCAGTGCGGGCCCACCCGGGTCCTTGCTGTCCCGCACGGGCACGACGCCGTGTACGTCAACGAGGTTGGCGGCAACCTCGACGCAGGTGCCGCCGTTGTCGCTGTAGGAGGACGTGAACCAACGCGGTGACTCGGTCGTCATGGGGTGCCCTTCGCGGTCGGCATGGCCTGCGCCGCCCTCCGTCAGCGGCGCAGGCCATGCCTACCCGTGTCAGACGGTGCCGAACTCTCCGGCCTTGACCCCGGCTACGAACGACGCGAACGCGTCGGTGGGGAAGACCAGTGCGGGCCCGTCCGGGTTCTTGCTGTCGCGTACGGGGACGACGCCCTGTACGTCAACGAGGTTGGCCGCGACCTCGACGCAGTTGCCGCCGTTGTTGCTGTAGGAGGACTTGAACCAACGGGGGGACTCGGTCGTCACGACATGCCCTTTCGTAGCTGGCGGATCATGGCCACGGACGCCGCCTGGGACAGCGCTTCGGCCTGGAGTTGATGGTAGGCCGTCAGCATGGGCACCACGGACACGTTCTCCCTGTCCAGGTGACCCTGGGCCTGTGACTCGGCATAGCAGAGAACGGACCGGTCCGCCATGGTCAGCAGGTTGACCGGCAGGTCGAGCGTTCTGCGTTCGGCCATCTCGAACGGCGCGACCTGCAACAACGTGTTCGGCTGCTCGGCGAACTCGATCAACCGCGCCAGTTGAGCGTCCATGACGGCTGGGCCACCGATGGGCCGGAGAAGGCAGCTCTCGTCCATGGTCACGAACATCATCGGCGGCCGGGGCCGTATCAGGGCCGCCTGCCGTTCCGCCAGGAACGCGACGCGTTCATCCGCTTGTGCGGGCGTGATGGCGCCCCGCTGCACGGCGCTGTCCGCCAGCACCCGCGCGTACTCCGGCGTTTGCAAGAGACCCGGGACGATGCCGATCTCGTAGAGCCGGATCTCGACCGCCCGGCCCTCGTAACCGACGTAGTGCGGGAAGCCCTCCAGGAGGGAGCCGTGGCGGATCTGGCGCCACTCGCGCTCGAAGCTGTCCGTGCCCTCGCCGGTGCCGAAGGCTATGTCAACGCTGCGGGAGAATCGAAGAGTTGGAACCTTACGAGCAGTTTCGACGGCCGAAATATGCGTGCTGGCATATCCCGTCTCGGTCGCGAGGTCCTCCTGCTTCCAGCCACGCGCTTCCCGTGTGCTGCGGATTCGTGCCCCGTACGCGGCCTCGGGGCTGGCTTCGGGGTCCAACTCCTTGCGATTGACCACTCTTCAACAACCTTTCTTTCCTGTTTTGCAGGTTGATCGCGTTTTGACCCTAGAGGACAGTGGCGCCAAGCGGTAGTGGTCTCGCTACGGAGAGGAGTTGAGCATGCCCGGAAGTGCGCGTTCGCGCTGGTCAGGGGCGGGTTTGAACCGTTGAACCGCCGACCCGGCGATACGAACTGAAGGATCGAGCGAAGAGGAGAGGGGAGCCGTATGTCCGACAGGGTCGGGGTCAACGAGGCAGTGATCGCCTCGGACCCGCATTCGGCGCGGGCGTTGTACGCACGTCAGCTCGGCGCGCTGCGCGAGAAGGCGGGGATGAGCTACATGCAGTTGGGCGCGTTGTGCATGTACGAGCAGTCGTATCTGCACCGGTTGGAGCGCGGGCAGCGCCTGGGCACGCTGGAGGTGGCCCGGATGCTGGACAAGGTGTACGGGACCGGGGACCTGCTGGAGCGGCTGTGGCGCCTGGCGAAGCGCGAGACGACGGACCAGCTCGTACGGAGTCCGGCGCCGTTCGAGGTGAACGCGGCCCGCATCCGCGAGTACGCCGGCCACGCGATTCCCGACCTGCTCCAGATCCGCGCGTATGCCCTGGAGCAACTGGAGGGGGCGCAGTTGCCCGAGGAGCAGGTGGCGGCCGAAGTCGCGGAGCGGTTGGAGCGCCAATCCGCGTTGGCCGGCTCGGAGCCGGTGTACTACCGGGCGTTGATCGACGAGGCGGCGCTGCGGCGCAAGGCGCGGGACCCGCAGACGTGGACGGCCCAGCTGGAGCACCTGATCGAGGCCGCCCAGTGGCCGGGGATCGCGCTGCACGTCGTGCCGTTCGCGGCCGGACCGCACCACCTGCGCGGCTCCCTGGAGCTGATCTCCCTGCGCGACGGCTCCACCGTGGCCTACACCCAGGGCAGTTGGAGCGGCCACCTCACCGACGACCCGGAAGACATCGAAGCCCTACGCGTCGCCTTCGACGCCCTGCGCGACACCGCCCTCCTCCCCGCCGAATCCCTGACCTTCCTCCGCACCCTCCTCGAGACCCACACAACAACCCATCCGCACTCCGCGCCCGACCCGCGGTGACCTCGGCGCCCCACCCCCGGCACGAGCGACCGGCCCGCTACCCGAGGTAGGGTGCAGCGCGATTCTCGAGGAAGTGGGTCAGCCGCAGGCGCTGGGTGTGATGCATCGGCAACGTCTCGATATCGCCGGGGGCGACGAAACGAAGTTCCGTCGATTCATCGGACATGGCCAGCGATCCGCCGGTCACCCGCGCCGTGAAGCACACATTGAACTGGCGGCGTACCTCCCCATCGCTGTACGCGATGATGTGGCGCGGATCGGTGTAGGTGCCGACCAGTCCTGTGATCTCCACGTCCAGCCCCGTTTCCTCCTTGACTTCTCGCACGGCGGTCCCGGGGAGCGAGTCGGCCATGTCCATTCCGCCGCCCGGAAGTGCCCACAGGCCGTTGTCCGTCCGGCGTTGCAGCAGGATACGGCCTTCGTCGTCCGTGACGACGGCCGATGCCGCGACCACAAGGCTGTTCGGCTTCGGTGCTTCCGGGTCGTCGTAATACTCGGTTCGCGCCATCCTCAGACTTCCTGTACGGGTTGGCCCAACGCGGGCTGCATCCGGCACGCTGCAAACAAGGTCGGGCCGACTCTGCCCGTGCGCCTTCGCGGCGAACCCGACGAGTGCGGCGCGCCCGCGGCCGCCCGGAACTGACGAGCGGACCACCAGCAGTTCCGTCCGGATGCCGGGCCGGCGGGCCGGTCAGTCGAGGCAGAACTCGTTGCCCTCGATGTCCTGCATGGTGATGCAGGACTCGTTCTCCTCGTCCGCCACCTGCTCCAGTACGAGGGTCGCGCCGAGCGCGAGCAGGCGGTCGCACTCGGCGCGCAGTACGGCCAGCCGCTCGTCGCCGACGAGCCCGGTGCCGGCCCGGACGTCCAGGTGGACCCGGTTCTTGACGACCTTGCCCTCGGGGACGCGTTGGAAGTACAGCCGCGGGCCCGCGCCGGAGGGGTCCACGCAGGCGAAGCTCGCGCCCTGTTGCTCGGCGGGCAGCGAGCGGTCGTAGGCCGCCCAGTCGGCGAACCCCTGCGGCGGGGGCGGCACCACATAGCCCAGCACCTCGCACCAGAAGCGGGCGACGCGCTCGGGCTGCGCGCAGTCGAAGGTGACCTGGAACTGCCTGATCGTCGTTGCCATCGGCGCACCCTAGCAAGGACGGACGGCGCCGCGGCCCGGAACCGCGCACCGACACCCGGTCGTCGTCCCCTGCGTACGGTGACACGTCGGAACGGCATCCGGGAGGCACCAATGGACGGCGGCGGCGGGCACGGCGGCGACTCCGGGCACAGCGGGGGACACGGCGGCGGACACAGCGGGCACACGGCCGACGCGGGCCTTGGCGCGGCGCTCGGCGCGGGCATGGACGCCCACGGCGGTCAGCACGGCTGGCACCACGGCCACCCGAGCGAGTACGGCGGCGGCCCCGACGGCCCCGTCGACCTGGGGAGTTCGGGCGGGAGCGGGCAACCGCGCCACGGCAGCGGCCCCGGCCCCGGCCGCCCCAGCTCCGGCGGCTACGGCCCCGCGCTGGTGGCCGTCCTCGGCGTCCTGGCCGTCGGGCTGCTGATGTTGCTGCTCCTCGCCCACTGAGGCGGAACCGCCGCGGCAGGGGGTTAACCTGCCCCCATGGGTTCGGGTGAGGGGGCCGAGGACATCGGCGCGGATCGTGACGGTCGGGGGTGGGGCGCCACGCGCTCCTGGGTGGAGAAGGGGCTGCCCGAAGGGGAGCGCATCGAGGAGGCGGTGCGGCTGCGCGGCGGCTGGACGTCGGAGATGCGCCGCCTGGACCTCTGCGGCCCTGATGGGCGACGCTCACTTGTCCTGCGGTCCTTCGTCACGCCTTTCTTCGTCCGGCACGCGGAGGGCCTGCTGACCCGCGAGGCGGATGTCCTGCGTCTGCTCGGCGACACTGACGTGCCCGCGGCCACACTCGCGGCGGTGGATGCGACGGCGCGGTACTGCGATCACCCCTCCTTGCTGATGTCCCTGCTGCCGGGGAGCGTGCGCCTGGACGACGCGGGTGCTGACGACCGCGCCGAACTGCTGGCCCGACAGCTGGTGCGTATCCACCGGTTGCCGGTGACCGCGCGGCAGCGGCCTCGCCCGTACCAGGCATGGACCTCTCCCGAGCGGGTGACGGTGCCCGCGGCCACCGAGCGGCCCGAACTCTGGCAGCGGGCCGTCGACGTCATCCGCCGAGAGCCCCCGGCTCATCAGGGGTGCTTCCTGCACCGGGACTTCCATCCCGGCAATGTCCTATTCTCAGGCGCCGACGATGACCTCCGGATCAGCGGGGTCGTCGACTGGGTGGAGACCTCGTGGGGGCCGGCCGACCTGGACGTGGCCCACTGCTCGACCGCCCTCGCCCTGCTCCACGGGGTTCCCGCCGGCATGGCTTTCGCCGATCGCTACGTCGCCGCGGGAGGGACCCTGGCCGAACCCGGCACCGCCCATCTCTACTGGCGGCTGCTGGATGCGCTGGGTTTCGCCCCGGACGCGGAGAAGGTCGCTGCCCCCTGGCGTGAACTGGGCCGTGCCGACCTGACGGCCAGTGCCCTGACCCGCAGGCTGGAGGAATACCTGGAAGCCCTCATCGACCGCTACGCCTGAGCCGTGTGGACACGGTCCGGGAGCTCGGTTCCGGCGTCCCTCACCATCGGCGAGGTGAGGGACGCGGGGGGGGGGGGGGGGGGGGGGGGGGGGGGGG